>NZ_JAAHHZ010000085.1:0-28878 GCF_010672005.1 Moorena sp. SIO4A5
CGGAGGCATAGCAGTTTTTACGTTGGTTTGTATGGTCAAACCTGGATGAATTTTAAGGATGTTTGTCTAAAATTAGTAACCGAATTAATGAAATTAAATCCTAATAAACGAAAGTATTATCAACGCGAAGGGCTAGGTCGCTTATAGAATCTGCGTTTTAGCTCATTTCGTCACCCCCTCAGTATAAAACTAGGCTTGATTGTAAATACGATTCAGTATTTTATCCAATAATTCTTTATTTTTATAATGATTATTGTTTTTTGATTCTTCCACACTACTCCTGGCTTCAGCTATTAATTTATAATAGCTAGTCCGGGATTTAAAAACTACATTATATTCCTCAATCAAATAACCCTCTAATTTATCAAAATTACATTTATATTGTTTTTTAATCCAAGTGATAACTTCTTGCTTTTGTTTTTTAGTTAAATAGCCTTTACCCCCTTTATAAGATAATTTTAATCCTTCTACACCCGCTGCATGAAAAATTTTTCTCCACTTACTAATGAAGCTCTTTGATACATTTAAGAATTCGGATATTGCTTGATATTCCAAGCCTTGTATGGCAAATTTTACAGCTAGCGCTCTTTTTAATTCTCTTGAATCTGGATTACTCTTAATCCACTTATCCAACTCTCGGTTTTCTTTATTTGACATAGAGTTTTGCTCCCCTATTTTTGAAAAAAATTAGTATATTTTATGATTCTTAACTCAACGTAGTAATAATTTTAGTGAAATTAGTAATTATAATGATGAACAAATTTAAATTTGATTACCACCAATACCTACTCCCTAAAAGCCAGGGCTAAAGTCCCTAAATCAATTGAGTAGTGCTATATAGTAATGGTAATACCTATCAGTATTTTTGTTTAGCGTAAATGTTTTTTAAGTGCTTTTTAACCGTATTGATGCTGATAAATAGCTGCTGGGCAATTTCTCGGTAAGTAAAGTTCGCTTTTTTAAGTGACCATATTTGCTCTTCCCGGGGAGTTAACCCATATTTGAGCGCATCAGTGCTAGCGGAATTTTGATAAGATTGATTTTGATCTTCTAGGGTTACTAAGAGGTAAGGATCTGGGGATAACTCTAACGTTAACCATCTAACCCTAACCCGAAAGTTAACTGACTTATCCACTTTAATTTCAGCTTCGAGAATTAGTTTGCGATCGCAAAACCACTCACGACTATCAATTAATGATTCGCAAACTCGCCAAATTTGGTCAGGGATAGAATTTATCTGTGACCTACCTTGAGTGATTTGAGAACACATTCGACGTCCACACTCATTGGCATGAAACCAATCTTGGTTAATAGTTAGAATCAGCACCCCATCCACAAACCCCTCAAGGATTGCTTGGATCAGTAATGGGGGTTCTGATCTTGTTTGTGCCATGACTAGCATTACCTGAATTACACATTATCCAGAATTCCGAATTTGCCCAGCCTTTGCTAGACACAGTTTTGGATCAGGTTTGGATCAGCTGCTGATCACAACAGATGATCCAAAATTGGCACTTGACAATTGGTATAATAAAGTATAATAATTTCGAGCTCTCACCTGGCTCTAGTTTGAATTATTAACACATCAAGTAGCAAAGAATTGTGAACAGGATTGTGAAGAGGTTTCCTGAGGTGCGACCTGTGTGGAATTTAATTCTTAATGGGGAAAGCGAACCTAAGTGTTGGTGGGATCTTGTCACTTACTTTAGGAGTATGTCTACTGACAGAGGCTCCGATCGCTCTTAGCGGAAGCAAAGCTTCATCGCGTAGCGTGGGCGTAGCCCATTAAGATTCTCTGGGTCGCGAGGATGTTTGAGAAGTAACACATGTTTGGCATCAGCGATCATTATCGGAAATCTGAGGGACTTTGAGCCACTTACCCCCTTGCTTTGGGGGGTTAGGGGGGTATGTACGAGTAGGATCCAACACCTTTAAAATAGCCTCTTAGACCTGGAATATGCCTAAGGGCGTTTACCAGAGTTTAGCTGCGATTTCCTTGAGCTTAGCTATTGGTTTGATTCTAATATAGTATGCATTTTTATTTGAAATGTAAACAGCGGACCCGTCGAAACAGGGAACTTCGGATCAGGGAACAGGGAATAGTAGGAAAGAGCTCCAAAGAGTTTTTGATGTTATGAGACATCAGCAAGATTGTTCATGACCTATTTGTAAATCCTATAGCTGAGGTGAGATTTTGCCATCTTTACAAGCATCTCGACAGGGAAGACTAACAATTAAACAGTATCGAAACCGAAAGGGATGGACGATAGAGGATCACAGATGGCTGGTCGAGGCGAGTAAGATCTTAAATCCAGATATCGACTGGGCATCCTCGGAGTATGGGTTGCAAGAAATCTATGCTCCTGGTGTCTCCCTAGCTACTTGGAAACGCTTCTTGCAAGGAAAACCGATTAATGCCCAAGTTTTCCAGGTATTTTGCCAAGTTTTAGGACTTAACTGGGAATATGTAATTGAGAACAGCCTCCCTAAGTCCTCAATCCAGAAGACAACCGCTAAAATCCCCCCAAATCGAGTAGATTGGTCAGCAGCGCCGGATGTGCCAGTTTTTTTTGGACGTACCGAAGAATTAGCTACCTTAGTGGAATGGATTCTCAATGATCGTTGCCGAGTTGTGGCAATTCTAGGAATGGGTGGAATTGGTAAAACTGGACTCTCCCTGAAGCTAGGTAAGGGGGGAATTGGCAAAACTGATCAGTCCCTCAAGCTAGCCCATGGCATTCAGGATGACTTTGAGTACGTAATTTGGCGTACGCTACTGAATGCTCCTCCCATTATCAAAATTCTTGAAGAGCTGATCAAATTTCTCTCCAACCAGGTAGAAACAGATTTACCAGACACCCTAGATGCTCAACTATCACTACTACTTCACTATTTGCGTGAGCATCGCTGTTTGCTAATCCTGGATAATGTGGAGTCAATTCTACAAGGTGGTGAGAAGCCTGGGCAATATCGAGAGGGATATGAGCAGTATGAGCAACTGTTCCGACAAATTGGAGAAGTCTCCCATCAAAGCTGCTTGTTGATCACCAGCCGAGAGAAGCCCCACGCCATTGCCAGACTTGAAGGCAAAACACGACCGGTTCGTTGCCTGGAATTAAGCGGTTTTGATGTTGTAAATGGCAAGAAAATATTTAATTCCATTGCCTCGTTCTCTGGTTCAGATCAGCAATGGCAAAAACTGATTGAATTTTACAACGGTAATCCTTTATCCCTAGAAATTGTTGCCAAGCATATTGATGAAGTATTTTTGGGTAATATTGGCGAATTTTTAACAGAAGGAAAACCCGTATTCGATGACTTTCGTGAAGTGTTAACCTGGCACTTTGAGCACTTATCAGACTACGAAAAAGACATTCTTTACTGGTTAGCAATTAATCGGGAAGCTGTTTCCCTTGCCCAACTCCGAGAGGATATCCTCTCACCAGTCGCTAAACAACAGTTACCAGTAACACTGCAATCCCTGCAAAGACGTTTACCTTTGGAAAAAAGTTCAGCAGGCTTTACCCTGCAACCTGTCCTGATCGAGTACATGACTGAAAAAGTCATTGAGCAGGTTAGTCAGGAAATACTCACAGATAAAATAGCTCTGTTTAATTCTCATTGTTTGCTGAAGGCTTTGGCAAAACAGTACCTTCGGGAAGCTCAATCCCTTCTGCTCCTCAAACCAGTAATCGATCGGCTAATCGCTAGTTTGACTAGTCAAGGTCGTCTGGAAGAAACCCTAAATTGTAGTCTTTCAAAGATAAGAGAAGACTTGGTGCCAAAGGTAGGCTATGTAGCCGGTAATATCCTTAATCTGCTCTGCCAACTTAAAACTGATTTAAGGGGTTATGATTTTTCTAATCTCACTATTTTGCAAGCTTACCTTCAGGGGGTAGAGTTGCTAGATGTAAACTTCGCTAATGCTACCATCGCTAAATCAGTTTTTACTCAACCCTTTGGTAGTATTTTGTCAGTAGCATTTAGCCCCGATGGCCAGCTTTTGGCTGCAGGTGATAGCATGGGCAAGATTCATCTGTGGCAAATTGCCGATAGTCAATACCGTTTAACCTTAAAGGGACACACCAGTTGGGTATGGTCATTGGCCTTTACTAGGCTAGATGATGGTAACAGTGAAGATACTCAGATTTTGGCTAGTAGCTCTGAAGATCAAACCGTCAGGCTCTGGGATATTGCTACCAGTCAATGCCTCCACACCTTGCGAGGACATAGGAGTAGAATATGGTCAGTTGCTTTCAGTGGAGATGGCACAATTGTTGCTACTGGCAGTGGCGATAAAACCGTTAGAATCTGGGATGTTAGTACCGGTGAATGCTTGAACATCTTGTCAGAGCACTCCCAGACCGTAAGAGCCGTAGCTTGTAGTCCCGATGGTGCCATTCTCGCTAGTGGCAGTGAAGATAAAACTATCAAACTCTGGGACTCTGATATAGGTGAATGCCTCAGCACCTTAGAAGGACACTCTCAGCAGGTCAGGTCACTGGCTTTCAGCCCCGATGGAACTACTCTCGCCAGTAGTAGTGATGACAAAACCGTAAGGCTATGGAATCTTAGTACCGGTGAATGCGTTAAGATTCTGCGGGGACATACAAAAAGCATATGGTCAATCGGGTTTAGTAGAGATGGAACCACTCTCGCCAGTAGTAGTGATGACAAAACCGTAAGGCTATGGAATCTTAGCACCGGTGAATGTGTTAATAAGTTGTACGGACATACCAATGGCGTATGGTCTATTGCTTTCAGTCCAGATGGCGTAACCTTAGCAAGTGGTTGTGATGACCAAACTGTAAGGCTATGGAATATTAACACTGGTCAATGCCTCAACACGTTTCGAGGATATACCAATGGCGTATGGTCTATTGCTTTCAGTCCAGATGGCACAACCCTCGCCAGTGGCAGTGAAGACCAAACCGTCAGACTTTGGGATGTTGGTACCGGTGAATGCCTCGATACCTTACGAGGACATACCAATTTGATATTTTCTGTTGCCTTTAGTCGAGATGGTACAATCTTAGTTAGTGGCTCTAAAGACCAAACCCTCAGACTCTGGGATATTAGCACTGGTGAATGCCTCAACACCTTCCACGGACCCAAGTGGGTACTTTCAGTCGCCTTTAGTCCCAATGGAGAAATCTTAGCCAGTGGTCATAATGACGATAAAGTAAGACTCTGGGATATTAGCACCGGTGAGTGTTTCCAGACCTTATTAGGACACAGGAGTTTGGTCTGGTCAGTAGCTTTCAGTCCAGATGGCACAATTGTTGCTAGTGGCTGTGAAGACCAAACCGTTAAACTCTGGGATGTTGGCACCGGTGACTGTTTGAGTACTTTGCAGGGACACCGGAATATCATCAAGTCCGTTGTCTTTAGTGGAGATGGCAGAATTCTCGCTAGTGGCTGTGAAGACCACACGGTCAGGCTCTGGGATGTTGGCACTGGTGAGTGTCTCAACACTTTGCGTGGACACACCCATCGCTTACGCTCAGTGGCGTTCAACCCTAATGGTAAACTGATCGTCAGTGGTAGTTATGATAAAACCTGTAAGCTCTGGGATGTTCAGACAGGTGAATGTTTAAAAACTCTCCATGGACATACTAATTTGGTATGGTCTGTTGCTTTCAGTCGAGATGGTTTAATGCTGGCCAGTAGCAGCAACGATGGCACAATTAAGTTTTGGGATATTGAGACGGGTCAATGTATCAAAACCCTGAGAGTGCCTAGACCCTATGAGGGGATGAATATAGCTGGTGTTACTGGTTTAACAAAAGCAACTATTACGTCCCTGAAAGCGTTGGGAGCAGTTGATTAGACTTCGTGGCAGTTGTCGGGAGTCGGGAATCGGGAGTCGGGAGTCGGGAGTCGGGAGTCGGGGGCGTTGCTTAATAATGGAATGATTTTAAGAGTTTTTAGGTGCGCTTTCCGCATCTAATTATTAAATTCGCCACGGGTCGCACCTGTGGAATGGGCATCTTGGTGGAACGGGCATCTGGCCGTGGAATGGGCATCTTGCCCGTTCCTTAGATTTGGGCATCTGGCCGTGGAATGGGCATCTTGCCCGTTCCTTAGATTTGGGCATCTGGCCGTGGAATGGGCATCTTGCCGTGGAATGGGCATCTTGCGTGGAACTGGCATCTTGCCAGTTTCAATATATTTTCGGGCGGGCAGGATGCCCACTCTACGGATCTGGGAACGGTAAGCACTGCCCACCATAGGATTAATTTCAATCGTGCAACAGCTCAGTTCACCCCTACCTACTAGCAGATAAGATTTTTTTGAGACACAAAGCAATTACTCCAAAGATCAGGATGAGCCCAACAGGTACTATCACACTATTGATTAAAGGGTTTTTACAACTGTTCTCCAAGGGTTTTATAATCTTGGATACAGCCTTACACTGCTTCGCTTCAAAATCCACTAAAGCTGTAACCGCTGTGCCCGCACCAACTACCGTTACTATATTTTGAAAAGTGCGATCGCGTTCTGCTTTTTCCAGCTCAATTTGACTACGGATGGCATTTATCCTGGTTTCTAGTAGCCGTAAGCCTAGCGCCATAGTATCATAGTCTTTAGTAACCTGCAATAGGTAATTTTGCTTTACTTCTTTACTAAACGTTTCTAAAAACTTCAGATTATTATCGGCCCCTAATTCTTGGCATTTTTGGTTGATGATTTCTAAACGGGTTTGATAATTGAATAAATTAATCTCGATAATTTGGTTTTGAAAATTTAGTTTAGGCAAATCTAGGGTATAATTATCCAAAGACTTTTGAATATCATCCAGTTTTGCGGCTATGGTTTGCTCCCTAAAGCCAGAAGCGTTTTGGTCATTGATAAGTCTCTGATTTTCTTCAGCCTGCTTATAAAAATTGACCAATGAATTTTTGATTAAGCGACTTTGGCTGTAAGCCCATAAAATTTTGTTTCTATAACTAAACAGACCCATCCAATCAGTATACAACTCCGCTGCCTTTTCCATACTTGCTTGGTCAGGAAAGATCATAATGATTACATGGCAGTTGGCCTGATTCAGGGGTTGATATCGCCACAGCTCAAAAACTTCACCACCAAATAACCTGCCTTTTCCATGTAAATCTTGTGACCAATTCGCCCCTTTATCGAAAACCTTATCACCAGATTTTGCAATGTCTTTTTCCTGTTTTGTCGAACTTTCGGGTGTTGATACTCCATGTAAATCTTGTGACCAATTCGCCGCTGTCTGGAAAACCTGATAACAGGATTTAGCAATGTATTCATAGCTTTTGCTCGATGTTTTCGCTAACCATCCAGAAAGCATCCAGGTTTGTCCTAGGGTTGCCCTTTCACCTTGTAATCTCCATTCAATTTCGGCTCGGAGTCTGGCAAAACAGTCAGGGGTTTGGGGGTCAGTTTGATTGTTAATGGAACAATCAATTTGCAAACCATAGGTATCATTTAAGCGGACAGGGTAGTAGTACCCTTCTAGGGTATTGTTTGCTGTGGTAAAATCATAGTACTTTTGCCTAGGGAGTAGTTCTAAATATTTGGTTTCTAGATCAGGATCGGAAAATTTACTATCGGCTGGGAGTTTAGCTCGGAACTTAGCTTGCTTTTCTTGCTTCTCAGCTTCAGTGAGGTTGAGAGCATCTCGTAAATCATATAAAAATAAATCCAGAGTTGGAAAGATTAGATCGCTCACTATAGCACTCTTTTCAATTGGGTGAGGTACAAATTATTATTTTAGGAAGCAGGGAGTAGGGAGTAGGGAGTAGGGAGCAGGGAACAGGTAACAGGGAACAGGCTAAAAATCCTGTGGAATGGGCATCAGGCGTGGAACTGGCATCTTGCCAGTTAATGCATCAGGCGTGGAACTGGCATCTTGCCAGTTTCATGGTTATTTTCGGGCGGGCAGGATGCCCACTCTACTCTGTATTCATTCGAAGACTGACCCAACGCCAATTTCTGAGTATAGCGTTGATCCTACTTACGAGCTACATTCAATTTTATTCCCCCATCTCCCCATCTCCCCATCTCCCCATCTCCCCATCTCCCCATCTCCCCATCTCCCCATCTCCCCATCTCCCCATCTCCCCATTTCCCCATCTCCCCATCTTCCAAATTGGGTACTTTACTTTTTAGAAGTCCCTAAAAACTGTTTCAGTTTTTCCAAGGGTAATTGTTTCACAGCTGCTTCTGGCTGTTCTGTACGACTGACGACAATCACAATATTATTAATGTGTTGGTCATAGCCTGTAGGTGATGACTTAGGTTTATATCCTTTGATGACCCAGACACTACTAGTGGTATCGAATTGCTGGATTTCCGCTTCTGTTGGTAGATACTCTAGGGGAATATCGACCCTAGTGTTAATAAGTTGGGTAGAGTAAATTTGGTAACGTTGATTTAACTCAGGATTAGCTGCAATCATCTCTAGTAACTTGGGTTTGGTATACCTCTCCCAGGCCAGAGGTTGGGCATCGAGTTGATCGCCAATTTCTTTGATGCTCTTAGTCTCAGCTTGACTCAAGGGTGTGTCTAAATCAGTCAGAGCAAGTAAAAAAGCTAATAGGGTTTTGTTAGTATTCATCAGCCACTGCCACTACTTCAATCACTATCTTTATACACGAAGGATCAGCCGAGTGCTCGAAATTGCGATAGTATGTTAACCTAATAAAAATTCAGAACCTCGCTCCAATGACACCGGAATGGGAAGCCCTAATCGTTGGGATTAACCGTTATCCAGAATACACCAACTTTAACGACCTGACCGTTGCGGCATTAGATGGGGAAAATGTCGCTCAACAATTAGATCACTATGGCTATGAACCGTTTCGGATTCAGGACTTACCCCTTGGATTGACTCAAAAAGAACCAGAGGAACTATCGAGCAGAGGCATAGTAAAATTAGAGGAATTAAGGTCAGCAGTCGCTAATCTGTTTAATCCTCCCGCTCCCAACCAAGCCCCAGAAACCGCCTTATTTTTCTTTTCAGGCCATGGCTGTAGACAAGAGGTGGATGGTATTGAGGAAGTTTTCTTAGTCACTAGTGATGCCTTCCCTGATGTTGGAATTTATGGCTATTCTCTACGGGAGTTGGGTGAGCAAATCGCAACTAGCTCAGTCAAACAGGTAGTGATTTGGTTAGATTGTTGCTACAGTGGCGAGTTACTAAACTTTATCCCAACCGATAAAGCTTACTGCTTAATTACTGCTACTCGTTCCTTTGAACCGGGAGTAGAGATAAGCCATGAACAAGGAGTATTTACCAAGGCGTTACTGGCAGGGTTGAATCCGGAAAATCACCCGGATGGTATTGTAAATAGTCATAATTTGGCAGAGTTTATTGAGAAGCGGATGTCAATGACTTCTCAACGTCCTTTAATCGCTAACTCAAACCAAGCTATTCTACTCACTACCAAGTTTACGAAATCCAGCTTTCAGGATAAGTGCCCCTATCGGTCTCTGTCTTATTTTACGGCGAAAGTAGAGGATGCTCTGGTGTTTCACGGTCGCTCTAAGTTGACCCAGCAGTTAATTGAACGAGTTAAAACAAAAGACCGTCTGCTGTTAGTTTTAGGGGCTTCCGGTAGTGGCAAGTCTTCCTTAGTTAGGGCTGGATTATTGTATCAACTGAAGTTAGGGCAGGTAATTGTTGGAAGCGATCGCTGGTATTATCTGGAACCTTTTACTCCTGGTGAAGCACCAAAGCAAAGGTTACAGGAGGTGCTGGAAAAGGGGGAGGGCGAGCAGAAGCAGTCAGAGAATTCTAGTGTTACTCCGGTGGTCATGATTATTGACCAGTTTGAAGAGTGCTTCACCATGAGTCAACCTGACCAACGCCAGGAATTCTTTAACAGTTTGATTGAATTAATCGAGAATACCAACAATCTAATTGTTTTAATTGCTATGCGCTCTGACTTTCGGGGGCGGTTGCGAGAGTATGCTCAATTTGTTGAAAAGATTAATAAACCTTACATCAATGTAGACCACTTGAACCGTGAGGAAATTGAAGAAGCGATCGCTAAACCGGCGGAATTAGTAGGATTGGGAATTGAGGGCAGATTAAAACAGCAACTGATTAACGATGTCGAAGATTATCCAGGCAGCCTGCCCCTGCTCCAATATACTCTGACGGAATTATGGAAACAGTCAAGACATCAGCAGGAAACGTTTTTACGCTTAAAGACTTATCAACAGTTAGGGGGAATTGAGGGAACTCTCGAAAAGAGAGCCAATCAGGTATTTGATAGTCTATCACCGGAAGAACAAAATGTGGCTAGGCGTTTGTTGTTGGAATTAACTCAAGTGGGAGATACTCTCGATACCCGTAGACGAATACGCCTGGGGGAGTTAGTCAATTCTCACCACAGTTTAGAACTGCTCGATGCTGTTAGCCAGAAGTTAGCCAGTTCAGACAACCGCTTGATTACTAGAAGCCATGAGGAAAATTCCCAGGATGTGGTTTTGGATGTGGTTCATGAAGCCTTGATTGGCCACTGGGGAAAGTTGGTGGAGTGGAAGCAGACTTATACAGAGACAATGGTGATCGAACGCAAGCTGGAAGCGGCAGCCCTTGAATGGCAGCAGAAGGGAAAGAAGCGTGATGATGTTGGTTTACTGTTGCTTGGGGGGAGGTTAGTAGAAGCCCAAGAGTATTTAAACGAGTATGGTAAGTTGGGCATGTTGAATGGGCTGGCTGAGGAGTATATTCAGGTAAGCGGTCAGAAACACAAGCAAATCACCCGTAACCGCCGGTTAGTGGCGGGAGCGTTTATTGGTGTGTTGGTATTGGGGACAGTTGTTTCGACAGCTTTTGGGTTACAGTCTAGTAAACAGGCGAGAGAGGCAAGACGAGGTGAAATCGAACTCCTGAGTCAATCTTCAGAACTCTTGTTTACCTTAGAGCAACCCTTTGATGCTCTAAAAGAGAGTTTAAGGGCAGTAAGAAAACTCAACAAGGCGTATTGGGTAAAAGGTGATACTAGAGTTAGAGTGATCGCTAGTTTACGGCAATCTCTCTATGGAGTGAAAGAATTTAATAGCCTAGACGAACATAGCGAACTTGTATGGAGCGTGGCCTTTAGCCGAGACGGCCAGACTATCGCTACTGCTAGTGCAGACAACACCGTGAAACTGTGGAATCTCCAAGGCCAACCCCTGCACACCCTCAAAGGCCATAGCGCATCTGTCTATAGCGTTACCTTTAGCCCAGATGGCCAGACTATCGCTACTGGTAGTGATGACAAGACAGTGAAACTGTGGAATCTCCAAGGCAAAGAACTGCACACCCTCAAAGGCCATAGCAAACGTGTCACTAGCGTGGCCTTTAGCGATGATGGCCAAACTATCGCTTCTGGTAGTAGAGACAACACGGTAAAACTGTGGAATCTAGAGGGCCAGGAACTGCACACCCTCAAAGGCCATAGCAACTTTGTCACTAGTGTGGCCTTTAGCCCAGATGGCCAGACTATCGCTTCTGGTAGTAGGGACAACAGGGTGAAACTGTGGAATCACCAAGGCAAAAAACTGCACACCCTCAATGAACATAGTAAATATGTCTATAGCGTAGCCTTTAGCCCAGATGGCCAGACTATCGCTTCTGGTAGTAGGGACAAGACGGTGAAACTGTGGAATCTAGAAAGCAAACTACTCCAAATCCTCACTGGACATAGCGCATCTGTCCATAGCGTGGCCTTTAGCCGAGACGGCCAGACTATCGCTTCTGGTAGTTTCGACAAGACGGTGAAACTGTGGAATCTCCAAGGCAAAGAACTGCACACCCTCACCGGACATAGGGCACTTGTCTATAGCGTGGCCTTTAGCCGAGATGGCCAGACTATCGCTTCTGCTAGTGATGACAACACTGTGAAACTGTGGAATCTAGAAAGCAAACCACTCCACACCCTCACTGGCCATAGCGCATCTGTCTATAGCGTTACCTTTAGCCGAGACGGCCAGACTATCGCTACTGCTAGTGATGACAACACCGTGAAACTGTGGAATCTCCAAGGCAAAGAACTGCACACCCTCAAAGGCCATAGCAAACGTGTCACTAGCGTGGCCTTTAGCGATGATGGCCAGACTATCGCTTCTGGTAGTAGCGACAACACCGTGAAACTTTGGAATCATCAAGGCAAAGAACTGCACACCCTCAAAGGGCATAGCAAGCCTGTCATTAGCGTGGCCTTTAGCGATGATGGCCAGACTATCGCTTCTGCTAGTGGGGACAAGACAGTGAAACTGTGGAATCTCCAAGGCAAAGAACTGCACACCCTCAAAGGCCATAAAGAATCTGTCATTAGCGTAGCCTTTAGCGATGATGGCCAGACTATCGCTTCTGCTAGTTTGGACAAAACCGTCAAACTCTGGAATCGAGAAGGCAAACTCCTGCACACCCTCAAAGGGCATAGCAAGCCTGTCATTAGCGTGGCCTTTAGCGATGATGGCCAGACTATCGCTTCTGGTAGTTGGGACAAGACGGTGAAACTGTGGAATCACCAAGGCCAACCCCTGCACACCCTCAAAGGCCATAGCGCATCTGTCTATAGCGTGGCCTTTAGCCCAGATGGCCAGACTATCGCTTCTGGTAGTCATGACAGGACTGTGAAACTGTGGAATCTGGAAGGAAAACTACTGCACACCCTCACTGGACATAGCGCACCTGTCAATAGCGTGGCCTTTAGCCCAGATGGCAAGACTATTGCTTCTGCTAGTGGTGACAAAACGGTAATTTTATGGAATTTCGATTTAGATGATTTAGTGACACAGAGTTGTAACTGGCTCCATGATTACCTTGTCACTCATGAAGATGAAACAGAATTATGGGAAATTTGTCGTATTAAAGGGAGCAGGGAGCAGGGAAGAAAATAGGGAGCAGGGAGTAGGGAGCAGGGGTAGGTTTTACCCACACTCCACTTTAGTCCTGATTCAACACTTCCGGTAATTTCCAAGAGCGCCCTTGACAGTAAACATAACCATTATTAGTATAAATCCCAGAAAGTGCCCTAGCTAATATCAAGAATTCCTGCTGTTCTTCCGCAGTCATATAATTTTCATTGTGTAGACTCCCTGAGGCTCGGTTTGGATCTCCTCCGGAGTCCAGATATCGCTGACGAGCCAGAGTGGAGAGTTCTACCATTCGTTGATATTGCTGTTGTTGTAATTCACTTAAGGGCTTCATAATTCGGCTACAGGTGTAATCGGGGTAATTTCACCATTTGGTAAAAGCATAGCAAAGGGCAGAAGAAGGCTAGCAGTGCTGATGTACCAAATGCCATTGTCTTGGTCATAAACAGTATTTTCTAGTAATCCTAAGGTATCCAAAGCATTGAGAATTAGATATTGTGCTTCTGTTGGTTCCATCACACCCGACCGAAGTAATAGAGATGTTGGTGATTTTACTGCCAAATCTTGATTATTCGTCCGGTTGAATACCCATAATAAACCTGTGGGAAGTGTGGGGAGATGGGGAGATGGGGAGATGGGGAGATGGGGAGATGGGGAGATGGGGAGATGGGGAGATGGGGAGATGGGGAGATGGGGCAGGGGCGCGGGAAGTGTGGGAAGTGTGGGAAGTGTGGGAAGTGTGGGAAGTGTGGGCAGATTTCACAAGGGTAGGTTTTTTACAAAGGGGCGAGTAGGTACTTTGATTACGTAGAAATTCCTCAAAATTCGTATCAAAATACACAATAATTTCCGGGATAATTCTCCCCATTTCCTGCTTTTCCCGACTCCCGACTCCCGACTCCCGACTCCCGACTCCCGACCTAAATGTAAACAACCTACCCCTGTGAGGATGGGGAGATCGGGAGATTTTTATTAGAGTAATTATACAGACATCCTAGAATCCCTGCTTAGTAAGCCAGAGAAAAGTAGTTTTCCATGCTTAATAGTATGTTTAACTACATTTTTGCTCATTTTAATCCTATGTCCTGATCTGTTGACAATAACCATAGCTGGTAAAATTTTATGGCTGGATTAAACACATTTTTGTAAAATAGTCAACAGTTAAAATTCTGACTTGGAATTTTATGTTAATAAACATAAACTGGAGTTACCACAGAGGTAAATTGGGGCTACTATAGTAACTTAAGTAATCATATAAACATAATCCCGGAAGGTAAAATATGATACAAGCTGCTGTCAAAATGCTAATTCCTTTCGAATCTCTTGTCGAAGCAATTACTACTCTGGAAATAGAAGACAAAATTAAGCTCAATCAAATCCTCGAAGAAGATATTGCTGAAGTCCAACCGCAAATTGCATTAGAAAAATTGTTACAGCAACCAGTGTCCGAAATGCAGTTTGAGCAATTTGAGCAACCTTTCCAAGCACCCGAGCCTGCCAAGACTGAAACCTCAAAGGTGTCTCTGATTCCCCTGTCTCCCCTGCTGCCTCTAATTCCCTTACGTACCTCAGGGGATAACGTTGCTTGAAGAAATGCGATCGCGGTCTTGTAATAGATCTTGTGGGTGCGTTAAGGCCAAGCCTAACGCACCCTACTCGCTACTGCATCAAGAGGAATTGCTAAAACTTATATAAAAAGTTTTTTCATAACTTTTTCCCGATTCCCGATTCCCGATTCCCGATTCCCGATTCCCTGCCCCCAGCGCTACAATTTACCGACAGATACTCCGTAACTTAACGAGGAATAATTACTATAGAGCTATCGCGGTCATCATCTTCAAAAATTGCCCCTAACCGCATCAAAACCCGTCTCATCTGATTAGAAATACCTCTATTTTTAGCGAACCTAGCCCCTTTAACTTTTGCCCCCCTAATGTCAGCATCACTAAAATCAGCCCCCCTGAGATTGGCACCATGTAACTCGGTAAGATTCATCTTCGCACTTCTGAGATTAGCACTCCTAAGGTCAGCATTTTCAAAGATAGCCAAACTCAAGTCAGCTCCCTGAAGATCAACTCCCCTGAGATCACTGTGACTTAAGTCAGTACGAATCAGCTCAGCTTTGCGTAGCTTGGCACGAATCAGATGGACATAACTCAAATTAGCACGAATCAGGCAGACTTGGGTCATATCTGCTAAACTTAAATCAGCACCTTTGAGATTAGTTCCCCTCAGTTTCGCACCTTTGAGATTAGCTTCACTAAGCTCAGCACGGCTCAAGTTAGCATAAGATAAATCAACACACCTCAAATCAGCCCCCCCCAGGTGGGCACGGATGAAGTTAGTGCCCTGAAGGTTAGCTCTGCTCAAAATCGCACTACCCAGATTAGCCCCCCTGAGTTTAGCCCCCTGGAGGTAAGCACCTCCCAATTTAGCCTCGCTAAGATTGACACCAGTCAGGTCAGTTTTCCTGACGTCAGCTCCCCTCAAGTCAGCACCACTGAGATCACCATCCCTGACATTAGCCCCATCTAATCGTATCCCCCTCAGGTCAGCACCACCAAGGCTTACCCCCTGGAGATTAGCACTCCTGAAGTGGCTCATGCTTAGATTCGCACGACTGAAATCAGCCCCCCTCAAGTCAGCATTACATAAGTTGGCACCTTGGAGGTTAGCCCCCCGGAAATCCGTTCCTCTGAAATCCGCTGCCATCAACCTAGCTTGGCTGAGGTCAGTGTAACTTAAGTCAGCTGCAGTGAAGTCATCAGCCAGATTCAGCCCAACCATTGCGGTCAACTGCTCAAGATTGTCTGTTTCTGCCACTAAAACCCGCTTGATCAGGCTTAGCAGAATCGGTTGAGATTTTTCCTCACCCATATTGCAATTCCACTCGAGACAGATAGGGCTTAAGTCTAGTTACCAACAAATGTTCCACAATCAGTCTGTTTAGCACAACGGTTTTATTGCGGGTAAGGTTTGAGGACCACAACCCCTCAACTTCAGTTACACAAATATCCCGCTGGGATACTTCAAAGATTGCTTGGATACAACAGGGTAAAGCAGTGACATTGACAGTTGCTAGCTTTACCCGATTCAGGGAACCAAATAAAACACCATTCCCCTTCTCTTCTTCAAAAATCCAGGCAGGATTTTCTGCCGAAACTTGATTGGTAATGTGGCACCAGGAAACTTGGTCAGTCTCGTGGGATGTCTCGTAGGATTGCAGTTGGGATGTCTCGTAGAATTCTGGTTGATATTCTAGTTGGGATGTCTCGTGGGATTGCGATTGGGTAGCTTCTGGAGTAACAACACCTCCCCCTTTTTCCCTGTTGCCATTAGGATCTGTTGGACGCTGGTTGATATCACAACTAGGCCATGATGACTGTTGATTACCTACTGTTACCAGTTGAAGATAACCACCAAGGTCACGGAATTCATAGGGGATATTACCATTTTGGAGATGAAGACGCAGTACTCCACCTTTGAGTCCAAATTTAACACGACCTTCGAGCAACTGTTCCCACTGTTGCTTAAATTGGATGGTTAGGTATAAATGAATCTGCGGGATTTTAGAGGGTTTTTGCCAAAACTTACGTTTTTGTTTATTTGGCGGAATCAGCGTTCCTTCCAATTTCATCCCTAAGCAATCTAGGCATTTATTCTTAGGCTCAGGTGGAGGCATGTAATAGCAAAGGGAACAGGGAATAGGGAATAGGGAATAGGGAGTAGGGAGTAGGGAGTAGGGAGTAGGGAGTAGCGATGCAGCGCGGTCTTGGGGAGCCAGTGCCTTCATGCGGGGGTTCCCCCCATGAGCAACTGGCGTGGTTTCCCCCACTCGCGCTTTGCATCAAGACGGGAGTAGGGAATTTACGATCCAAAACTCCCACAATTCCTACACGGATTGCTAAAGTAAATGCTATGTTAATAACCTAAGGTTAAGGCACCAGGTCGGCGAGGATCAGATGCACCTTCAAATGAATTGTTAATGTACATAATACTCTGGGTACTCCCCATAGCATTAGCCACCGAAATCTTATATCCTTTATACTTCAATAACTGGATTGTATCACCATTCAAACCCTGTTCTATAAAAAGTTGATCCGGTAACCATTGATGATGTACCCGAATGGCATTAGTAGCTGTAGCAATATTGAGCTGGTGATCAATTACATTCATAATCAATTGCAAAACGGTGGTAATAATCCTACTCCCCCCGGGACTGCCAGTGACTAGATAAGGGTTACCATCTTTGAGCACAATTGTTGGGGTCATAGAACTCAGCATTCTTTTTTCCGGTGCTATAGCATTGAATTCTGCTCCAGTTAACCCAAAAGCATTAGGGACTCCTGGCTTAGCTGAAAAATCATCCATTTCATTGTTGAGGAGAATACCCGTTCCCGGTACTGTAATTTTACTGCCATAGCTGAAGTTTAAAGTATAGGTATTAGCAACAGCATTGCCATACTTATCCATCACTGAATAATGGGTGGTATCATTGCTTTCTACCCGTTGAGTAGGATTACCAGGGGCAATTTCTGAACTGGGAGTTGCTTGATAGGGATTAATCCGTTGACGGATGCTTTCACCATAGGTTTTAGAGGTTAATTCAGCAATCGGAACGGGCACAAAGTCAGGATCTCCTAAAAACTTAGAACGGTCAGCATAAGCTAACTTCATACTTTCCGTCATTAAATGAATGGTTTGGGCAGTATTATGTCCCAGTTTCCGAATCGGAAATGCTTCTAAGGTATTCAACATCTGCACCAGATGGATACCCCCAGAGCTTGGAGGTGGCATAGAATAAATCTCATAGCCCCGATAAGTGCCCCGAATCGGCTCTCGAATCACGGGTTTATAGGTCGCTAAATCCTCTTTGGTAATCAGACCACCATTGGCTTCCATGTCTGCTACGATAGCCGATGCGATCGCACCATCATAAAAAGCTTTAGCCCCATATTTAGCAATCAGCTTTAAACTACGGGCTAAATCCTTTTGTATCAAGATTTCCCCTACCTGATAAGGCACGCCCCCTGGCTTATAAAAAATAGCCATACTCGCCTCAGAAGCCTGCATTCGCTGCTGAGAGTATCTCAGAGAGCGGAACAAATCTTCAGAAACTGGGAACCCTTTTTCTGCTAATTTAATAGCTGGTTGTAATGCCCGTTCTAAGGAAATAGTGCCGTATTTTTCCAGTGCCATGGTTAACCCAGCTACGGTACCAGGAACACCTACAGATAAATAACTGTATCGAGACTTTTCTGGGTCAACCTCACCATTATTATCCAGGAACATATCACGAGTAGCAGCGATTGGTGCTTTCTCCCGATAATCAATAGCAATGGTTTGGTTATCCTTGGCCAGATGTAAGAGCATAAAGCCACCGCCACCGAGATTCCCAGCTCGCGGTAAGGTTACCGCTAGGGTAAACCCAATGGTTACCGCAGCATCAACAGCATTGCCACCTTCTTTTAAAACGGCTAAACCAGCTTCTGAGGCATAGCGTTCTTGAGAGGAAACCATACCGTTGTTAGCGATAACGGGATGAAAGATATCTTTTCTGCTAAAGATAACTGTGTCTTGAGCAGAGGCGCTGCCAGCACTAATGAAAATTAGAGTAGTCAGACAAGTGATGATGAATTTATATTTTCTAGCTATCTTGCCCATGGGATAGTTGAGGGACTATTTAGGGATTGGAAATGATTTTCGGCTTTCGGAAAGATACTATAACGGTTTCCACCAGCGCTACTAGGGAGTCGGGAGTCGGGAATCGGGAATCGGGAATCGGGAGTCGGGAGTCGGGGGGATTACTTTTGTCTGTTGCCTCTTGCCTCTTGCCTATTCCCTGTTCCCTGTTCCCTACACACAGCCATATATCACTAATCGCACCAAAAGTTTGTACTTAACTTGACAGTAATTTTGACTGCTTAATGATGAGTCTTTAAGGGGTGCAATTAATCCCGACTAAAAAAGTCGGGTATGGTTGACGGACATTTTGAGGTATGTTACTTTTAATCAAGTCTTGACGGAACGTAATTAGAGAGCGTAATTAGAGATATACCCATGAGCCAAGCCACAATTACTCCCAAAACCCAGGCATCTACCGCATTTACCAAATTGAAGTGTAAAGAGTGTGGTGCGGAGTATGAGCCCAAGGCAATGCACGTTTGTGAGGAATGCTTTGGTCCGTTGGAAGTAAAATATGACTACGGTACCCTCAGAAGCCATGTAACCCGGCAGAGCATTGAGGCAGGTCCGAAATCGATCTGGCGCTATCGTTCTTTCTTACCCCTTGCTACTGATAACTATATTGATGTGGGTACAGGAATGACTCCCTTAGTCAAATCGACTCGGTTGGCTAGACGCTTAGGGTTAAAAAATCTCTACATTAAAAATGATGCTGTCAACATGCCCACCCTCAGCTTCAAAGACCGGGTGGTATCAGTAGCTCTAAGTAGAGCAAGGGAGTTAGGCTTCTCAACGGTATCCTGTGCTAGTACTGGAAACTTAGCGAATTCTACTGCTGCGATCGCAGCCCATGCTGGACTCGACTGCTGCGTGTTTATCCCTGCTGACCTGGAAGCGGGTAAAGTGATGGGCACTCTGATTTACAACCCCACATTAATGGCAGTCAAAGGCAACTACGACCAAGTCAACCGCCTCTGTTGTGAAGTAGCCAACACCCACGGTTGGGGATTTGTGAACATTAACCTACGTCCCTACTACTCAGAAGGCTCTAAAACTCTGGGCTTTGAAGTCGCTGAACAACTAGGTTGGCAACTACCGGATCATATTGTTGCTCCCTTGGCATCAGGTTCCCTATACACCAAAATCTACAAAGGCTTCCAAGAATTCATCAAAGTCGGTCTAGTAGAAGATAAATCAGTGCGCTTCAGTGGTGCTCAAGCAGAAGGTTGCTCCCCGATCGCTCAAGCTTTCAAAGAAGGACGGGACTTTATTACTCCAGTCAAGCCGAACACTATTGCTAAATCTATTGCGATTGGAAACCCAGCCGACGGCATCTACGCTTTAGAAATAGCTAAGAAAACTAACGGAAACATTGAATCCGTGACTGATGCAGAAGTTATCGAAGGGATGAAGTTGCTAGCAGAAACCGAAGGAATCTTCACAGAAACTGCAGGAGGTACTACAATTGCTGTACTCAAGAAGTTGGTAGAAGCTGGTAAAATTGACCCCGATGAAACTACAGTAGCCTACATCACTGGTAATGGCTTGAAGACCCAAGAAGCAGTTCAAGGTTATGTGGGTGAACCTTTGGTAATTGAACCAAAACTAGACAATTTCGAGCAAGCATTAGAGCGGGCTAACACCCTAGACCGTCTGGAATGGCAGCAAGTTTTAGTTTAAGCAGTCAGCAGTCAGCAATCAGCAGTCAGCAGTCAGCAGTCAGCAATCAGCAGTCAGCTATCATCTGATTTTATTCAAAAGCATCGATCTAGTAGCGTGGCACAGGCTTCTAGCCTGTGATAACCCATAAGCTGATAACTGATAGCTGATAACTGATAGCTGATAGCTGATTGCTGATAGCTGATGGCTTACCATTCAACCTTCAAAATTGAGAATTCAAAGCAAGATATTGATTATGGCTGTAAAAGTTTTAATTCCTACTCCTTTACAAAAATATACCCAAGAGCAAGCAACAGTAGAATGCGAGGGAACGAATGTTTCTGAACTGATCGAATCCCTGGAAAGTAATTGTCCTGGCATTAAACAACGACTGTGCGATGAGCAGGGTAAACCCCGTCGATTTTTGAATCTCTACGTGAACGGGGAAGATATCCGCTTGTTGGACAATACAGAAACAAAACTCAACAATGGGGATGAAGTGAGTATTGTCACAGCTGTTGCTGGTGGTTAGACAGATACTCAGCACTCAGCACTCAGCACTCAGCAGTTGGCCATTCGCCTTGGTCTTTTGGCCACGCTACGGGAATGGCTTATAGCTTACTGCTTAAAAGATAGAGTAATTTTCAGTAACCTTTGAGCAATATTGCTTATCCTTTCAAGACAATAGGCATGCTAGCAATAGGCAATAGTGATGCAGCCGCTAATGGGATTAACCCCCTTAGGTCTGCGCTGCATCCCGACTCGCGACTCCCTCGGTGCGCTTGACTCCTGATCGGGGAACCTGAGCTGGGCTCTAAATCAGTGAATATTTTGCTGCCGCGATGGCAGTCTGTGTCCCCACAGCAGTTCAGTTCTGTAACTGGCACAACGGCAGTCTGCTATAGTTGCTGGATTTCAGTATATTAAAATTATATTATTAAATCGTATATTAAAAACTATAGCCTCTAGAGTAACTTAGTGACTAAAACTTGGTGAGTGAAACTTGGTGAGTGAAACTTAGTGAGTGAAACTTAGTGAGTGAAACTTGGTGAGTGAAACTTGGTGAGTAAAACTTGGTGAGTAAGTTCGCGGTATTAGCCGACAGACGAATATTCCTTTAGTATATCAGATCAGAAACTAAAACTATAAAATAATTTTTTTTCGTTATTATCATCAGTAGGATTAGTAGTAATAGCTAGGTAGTCTCAGTAGCTCATAGCCATGGGCAATCCTAGAGCTGGTTAACAAAAACCTCAATAATGGTTGAATTTATAAAACACTAAATAGATTAAGTAATTAAGTAGTTTGCCGCCTTATATCCATGAGACAATCCCTGAAAAACTTCCCCCGACTCAAACGTGTTCTTTTCACTGGAGCGATCGCAACCACAGCAGTTTGGTCTTGGGCAACACCGATTAATGGTAGCTCTGTGGTTGTAGCATTTCAGGATAGCCCCAAAACAATTGTTGATGAAGTTTGGCAAACTGTAAATCGGGAATATGTCGATAACACCTTTAACCAAGTTGACTGGCAAGCGACTAGGCACGAACTCCTCAGCAGAAGCTACGCTTCAAAGGAAGAAGCCTATAAAGCGATTCGGAAAGCCCTAAAAACCTTAGAAGACCCCTACACCCGCTTTTTAGAGCCAGAAAAGTTCCAAGCCTTGACAAACCAAACCGTTGGTGAACTGTCTGGTGTAGGTATTCGCATGGAAATAGAAAAGCAGACCGAGACCCCGTTGATCATTGAACCGATTGAAAATTCCCCAGCGTTTAAGGCAGGTATTAAAGCTGGGGATAGGATTTTAGCTGTAGATAGCAAATCTACGAAAGGGTTAAGTCTCGAAGATGCGTCGGGACTAATCCGGGGTAAAGTGGGAACATCAGTGACTTTGCGGATTGCTCGACCAGGACAGGGAATCTTTGAGATACAACTAACCCGAGCTCAGATAGAAATCCCCTCTGTTCGTTACAGCGTCAAGCAAGAAGGGAATCTGCGAGTGGGTTATATTAGCTTAAATGAATTTAGTTCCCATGCAGCTGAACAAATGCAACGGGCAATTAGGAACCTAAATCAGCAGAAGGTGAATGCTTATGTCCTAGATCTGCGGGGAAATCCAGGCGGATTGCTTTTTTCGAGTATTGAAATTGCCCGGATGTGGATGCAAGAGGGAGAAATTGTTAGCACTATAGACCGGATCGGTGGTAAACAGGCATACACCGCTAATCGAACGGCCTTGACCAATCTGCCCTTAGCGATTCTAGTGGATGGTAACTCGGCTAGTGCTAGTGAGATTCTAACTGGTGCTCTCAAAGATAACAAACGCGCTACTGTTATCGGTTCTCGGACCTTTGGTAAAGCCGCTGTCCAGTCTGTCCATGCCTTATCCGATGGTTCAGGTTTAACGGTGACTGTCTCTCGTTACTACCTACCCAGTGGTGAAGATATTAGTTTAAAAGGAATTGTGCCCGATATTCGCCAAGAGTTGACCCTTGAGCAACGGCAACAGCTATCTCGTCAACCGGGATGGCGTGGCACTAGCAAGGATCCTCAATACGGAAAAGCGATCGCAGTTTTAAAATCAACTACTCCCTCTCAGGCTGAAACCCTAAGTCAACCCATAAACTCAGGTAGGGTCTGGTAGAATTAAGAATTAAGAATTGAGAATGAAGAATTAAGAATTAAGAATTGAGAATTGAGAATTGAGAATTGAGAATTAAGAATTGAGAATTGAGAATTGAGAATTGAGAATTGAGAATTGAGAATTGAGAATTGAGTTCCTTCTACATTCTACATTCTACATTCTACATTCTACATTCTACATTCTACATTCTACATTCTTCATTCTTTAGATGATATCAGTGACTCGATCAAGACAGTTGTTTATCAACTAGTACTTATTTCGTACGTATTCAATACTCTCACTAATCCCACCAGAGAAAGGCAAACAGAGGGAAGTGTGGGAAAATCGGGAAATGGAAAAATGGAGAAATACCAGATATTGTTATTAACGCTAATTTCGATATCATAACCTTTAACCTTAAACCTTCTAACCTTCAACCTTTAATAACCTTAAACCTTCTAACCTTAAACCTTCTAACCTTCAACCTTTAATAACCTTAAACCTTCTAACCTTCAACCTTCTAACCTTCAACCTTCTAACCTTCTAACCTTAAACAAAAAAAAATAGCCGCAGAAAACCTTCCACGGCTAGGATTTTTTAGTTATGCCTCAACTTTCTAAACCAATCCAGAAATGATCCCATAGGATTGACCAAAGGTCACGCTACGTGAACAAAACTGATACTTTGGCCAGGGGGGTTACCCCCCCTATAATTTAATAGTTTAACCTAAATTTAAATACTTGGTCATCATGGTGATGAATTCGCCAGGAATTCCAGTCGGCTGAAGGGGGCTCCACTCGGAGATTTCGGCGTAACCCCGTGCATAAAGGGTATGCATGGTGTTGTTTATTGCCCGGCGAGACCCCTTCAAAATGTGCTTAATGGGGTATTTTTTTTGGGAAGGTTCCTGAGGAGTATTACTAGGATTGATATCCTCAGGATTGTTTTGTGGATCTGGGCGAAAGTTGTCAGGCATAATTCAAAATTGCTCTTGAAGCTTACAAATATAATCATAACTATTATGAATTTAATTGTCAAGGGTTTGTAGGATTTTTTTTTGAGGAGTAATTCGAAGAAAATGTAGAATTAAGAATGTAGAATTAAGAATTTAGTGCGTAGGGTGCGTTAGGGGCTGGCTCGCCTTTTAACTTTGTAGCTACTATTGGGATAGCCCGCCCCGTAACGCACCATCAAGTATAAGTTATAATCGCAAACGGGATACATAGTAAAAATGTTAGCGTTCCTTTTTTTTGTGGATTTAATTTACTGATAGCCTTGGAAACAGGAAATAAAAAAATCAACTATATCCGATAAGTTGTTTTAGGTATATAAAATGAATTATGATATTTTTTTACCCGACTCCCTGTATTTTTTTTGTTAGACTAAATCAAGATTGAATTTTATGGACATAAAAATAATACAATATAGTTAACTATATTTTTTAACTGATTCAACAAGTTTGGAAAAAACCTGAGATCACAGCCAGGTAATGATTAGTTGCTTACATCTGACTGACGTTAACTAGCAAAGATTTATGAACCGGGCAGTTATATTAACCGCTATTCCTGTTGAATACATTGCTGTTAAGGCTCATTTGAGCAATCTTCAAGAGGAAGAACATGAACAAGGGACAGTTTATGAACTAGGACAGTTTTCAGATAATGGTAAGTCCTGGGAAGTAGGAATTGTTGAGATTGGTCCAGGAAATACCAGAGCAGCAATGGAAACAGAAAGAGCGATCGCTTACTTCGATCCTGATGTTGTTCTGTTTGTAGGAGTAGCTGGAGGCATTAAAGATGTCAAACTCGGTGATGTGGTAGCTGCTACCAAAGTATATGGTTATGAATCTGGCAAAATCACACTAGAATTTGAACCTAGACCAGATGTAGGAGAAGCATCCTATAAGCTGATTCAACGAGCGAGAGCAGAAGCCAAAAAATCAGATTGGTTAGAAAGACTAACATCTGTTGACTCTACGGTTGACTCCCCTAGGGTTTTAGTCGCACCGATCGCCGCTGGGGAAAAAGTAGTTGCTTCAAAGAACTCCAGTACTTTTAAGTTATTGCAGAAGAACTATGGTGATGCAGTAGCAGTGGAAATGGAAGGAAGTGGTTTGCTTCAAGCTGCTCATGCTAATCACCAGGTATCGGCACTGATTATTCGTGGTATTTCTGATTTAATCGATAGCAAGAGTGAAGCCGATGCTGCTGGTTGGCAAGAAATAGCTGCACAGAATGCCAGTGCCTTTGCGTTTGAAATTCTGGCAAAGTTAACTATACCGATTGCACCGGGAAGAAAAAAAAAATTAAATTCTCCCACTAACATTGCTAATCGTGGCACTCCCTACTTTGTGGGTAGAGACGATCAACTTGAGCAGCTCCATCAGGAACTTCAACAGACCGATCGATTAGCAATTTGTGCCATTGCCGGAATGGGCGGTGTGGGCAAAACCGAATTAGCTCTACAATATGCTCTAAGTTATCAGGATAACTACCCTGGTGGTAGGTGCTGGTTTCCAGTGCGCGGGCTAGATCTGGGGAATCAAATTGTTAGTTTTGGGCGTACGGAATTAGGATTAACTATTCCAGATGAACTAGAGTTCAACGAGCAGGTAAGATACTGCTGGAGACATTGGCCAGAAGGAACAGTATTGATCGTGCTGGATGATGTCGCTTCTTTCAGCAATGACTACCAACAAACAATTAAACCCTATTTACCTCCAGCTGAATCCCGGTTCAAAGTACTGGTCACCAGTCGTCAGCGTCCAGGGGCTTCTTACCGACGAATTGACTTGGATGTACTATCCCCAGAGGCAGCATTAGAATTATTACGTAAGCTTGTTGGAAAAGAGCGCATTGAGAAAGAACTAACCGAAGCAGAAGCGTTATGTAAATGGTTGGGGTATTTGCCTTTGGGTTTGGAGTTAGTCGGACGATATTTAGATCTACATCCGACCTTAACCATTGCTAAAGTTCAGAAACGTTTAGAGAAAAAGAAATTAGCAGCTAAGGCATTACTTGATCCCACAGAAGAAGGGGAAATGACAGCCCAGTTGGGAGTAGCAGCAGCCTTTGAGTTATCTTGGGAAGATTTGAAAGATTGTCCAGAAGCCCAGCAGTTGGGATGTCGTCTGAGTCTGTTTGCTCAAGCTCCTTTTGAGTGGTCACTGGTAGAGAAGTGTGTTATCGAAACTGAAGATGAGGATGACTGGGAAGAAGCACAAGAAGACTTGGAAGAATTACGCGATCGCGTAGCGTGGCCTACGGCCAATCGCTCTTTGATCAATCGTAATCTGTTGCAACTGACTGAACAGCAAACCTATCAACTCCATCCACTAATTCGAGAATTTTTCCTGACCAAGCTGGCTCAATTACCAGAGGCCGACTCCTATAAGGAAAGCTTTTGTCAAACAATTGTGGCTGTGGCAAAAGAAATTTCTTATACACCAACTCGCGATCAGATTTCAGCAGTTAGCCCGGCCATCCCTCATTTAGCAGAAGTTGCCACAGTCTTAACTGACTGGCTCAGGGATGAAGATTTAATAGAGCCCTTTACTGGCTTAGGAAGATTCTCTGAGGGTCAAGGTACCTATGATCAGGCTGAACCCTGGTATGAGAAATGTTTAGAGATAACCAGAAGCCGCCTGGGAGAAGAACATCGCGATGTAGCCACTAGTCTAACCTACCTGGCAAATCTCTACCAAGCTCAGGGGCGTTACCATGAAGCCGAACCCCTCTTTGTCCAGGCTTTGGACATGTATAAGCAGCTGCTGGGTGAAGACCATTATGATGTAGCCAGTAGTCTCAACAACCTGGCAAATCTCTACAAAGCTCAGGGGCGTTACCATGAAGCGGAACCCCTCTTTTTCCAGGCTTTGGAGATTGCAGAACAGAAGTTAGGGTCAAATAATCCTAATACTATAAACTGTCGTAATAATCTAGAAAGTTTGCGCTATAACTTGTCACAGTAATCAGTATATAGAATGTAGAATTAAGAATTAAGAATTAAGAATTAAGAATTAAGAATTAAGAATTGAGAATTGACAATAACAAGGTACAATGCAAAATTTCTAAGATAGAAGGTAGAAGATCTAAGATAGAAGGTATAGCAGTCGTAGTAAAGCTTAACACATAATATTTCTGCTCCCTTTCAAACAAAATACTTTGTCCTAAACTATAATTCGGTTGCTATAAATTATTCATTCTAAGAGGATATCTGAAAAGTTTTTTGATACTGAATTTTGCCCCCCTAGCCCCCCAATTCTGGGGGGAACAAGAATCAATTTGCGGCTAAAAGTCCCCCAAAATTGGGGGATTTAGGGGGCTTTGATGTAGCAAATGATACTTCTCAGACAACCTCTAAATTCTCCATTCTAAATTCTAAATTCTAAATTCTAAATTCTAAATTTCCAACTAATTCCAATAACGCCAGTAAGGACGACCTTTCCAAAAGACCCCTAGGATTACTCCAATCACAGCATTCATGGAAAACCCAACTAACCCAAAAGGGATGGGAAGTTGGGACTTGAGCAATAAACCGACGATAAGGCACAACACTAAAGCCCAGAGACTAGAGGTCTTCAGGAATACCTGGGACTGCCAACGTTCACAAATATAAACTCCTAACACCCCAACTCCTATAGCCGCAGCCATAAACCAGATGATTGCTAGGGGTCTAGAAAATAGTAGCAGACGGAAAGTTTCTGATTGAGTCAAGACCCATATCAATAAGTTCTCTAGAGCAACTACCAGCACAGTGGTCAAAGCAGCTACTTTCGACAGAGGTAGCCAAGGCTGTTGCTTAAAAGTATTCCAAGGGTCATTCATGCTATGCTTCCTTTGACTTGGTTGATGATTATAAAAAAAAGTGTAGCGAGCTGGAAAACCCTGTCTGATCATGAACTTGCCAATCGTCTATCACCAGGACTATGTCGCACCTCTGCCAGACGGGCATCGCTTTCCCATGCCTAAATTTGGGAAACTCTACCAACTACTGCTACAAGAAGGCATTGCCACTCCTCAACAATTCCACACTCCAGACCTTCCCCCACTCGATTGGCTCCACCTGGTTCACACCCCCGCCTATGTTCAAGCTTACTGTCAAGGTACCCTTGACCCGAAAGCTGTGCGACGCATTGGCTTACCTTGGAGTCCAGCGTTAGTAAAGCGAACTTGTACTGCCGTAGGTGGCACGATTCTCACCGCTAAACTCGCCCTGAGTCAAGGGTTAGCCTTCAATACTGCTGGTGGTACCCATCATGCTTTTCCCAATTATGGCTCAGGGTTTTGTATCTTTAATGATTTAGCGATCGCATCCCGTGTCCTCCAACAACTGGGACTAGTTCAGAAAATTTTAATTGTTGACCTAGATGTCCACCAAGGAGACGGTACCGCCTTTATCTTCCAAAACGACCACAGTGTCTTCACCTTTTCCATGCACTGTGAAGTCAATTTCCCTAGCAAGAAACAAAAAAGTGACTTAGACGTTCCCCTACCAGAGGGAATAGATGATGATGCCTATCTACAAACTCTAGCCAAGTATCTTCCGGACTTACTCTCAGGATTCAAACCCAATTTAGTCCTCTACGATGCTGGAGTTGACCCCCATGTAGAAGACCACTTGGGCAAATTAGCCTTGACCGACACAGGAATCTACCGTCGGGATATCCAAGTGTTGAGTACCTGTGTAGCAGCGGGCATCCCAGTCGCTAGTGTTATTGGTGGTGGCTACGGAAATGATTTCGATGCCCTGATCTATCGCCACTCTTTACTTTACCGTGCTGCTCTCAAGGTCTATCGCCAGTTTAAGCTTTAATGGCAAACTAAAGACAGAGGAATTCTTTGGTCGTTATTGATAGGATTGATAGCTAGATAAGGTAGATAAACTCCCTAGAGCTACGGCCAACGCTACACCCGATTCCCAATTTACCATTCCCCATTAGAAAAAACTGTGCTGCTATCCAAAGGCTTTGAAGTAGAAATGTATACCGGCACTCCCGAAGGGGATATTGTCGGTTTTTCCGATCAGATTGTTGCATCCCTCGACGGATTTGTCCGAGAGCCAGATCA
>NZ_JAAHHZ010000086.1:0-28086 GCF_010672005.1 Moorena sp. SIO4A5
TGTCACTCGGATTTCACGAGGGATGGTCTTTCACCATCATGGTTATCAAGTTGTCAAGGTTCTTTCTTCCTTGCGACTAATCCTCCTAAACCCTTGATGGGCAAGGTTTCTAGTCAACGAATCGCACGGTCACATCCTACCCGACAGGAGGGATTAGATTTGGCATAACTTACCGGGGTTTCGACCGTTCCCCAGACCTCTGCCGGTGCGCTTTCCTTTTGAAGAATTAAATTACGGGGTCGCACCGTTTGCTGTCGTTTTTACTTGTTCCGTCTTTTGGATTGTTTTGGTGATTTAGGGTGATTCAGTTTGCCTACCCTCTTCTCGGAGATTGCAGCTATCAAGCCATATGCTGCGAGAATCAGAGGATGAAGTCCACACATTTCCCAGGCTGTGGCTTTGTCATGAGACACTTTTTTAGAATCTGTTTACCCGTGTCACCTCCCTATTAGCGCCAGGGAACCTACCTGTTTTAGTCCTGATTGCGCCCTGTTGCCAGCTTCACTCTGCGAGGTTGCCGCCTGCTCGGTGTGGCCAGATAAGGAGTCACTTCTCTCCTGAAGGGCGGGGTTTTCACCCGCATCCGTTAGACAGTTAGACTTTTGAGGTTTTTGTTCCTCGCGAAGTCCCCTACTCATACCCCTCTATTTTCTAGAGGCTCCTAGTAGGAACAAGCCGCACTGACTTCTGACTTCTGACGCTAAGCGTAGCGCTATAACTGACCCGATGACATTAAACGCCGTTGAAAGTCTTGGGCATATTTTTGATTGGGAATTTGTTGAGATAAAGCTTTTACAAATTCTTGGGCGGAAGAGTTAGGATGCTGGACAAGAGTACGCTGGCAGACAATGGTAGCCATCGGGCCAATTAACTCAGCGAGTTCCTGTTGGCAAAGAGCTACAAAATTGGGGTCTAGTAAATTACTATTCCGATTAGGGGCAGAAGAAATTGGCAGTGGTGTAGGACTAACCCAGGGTTGAGTTGTACTGGCTGGCCGTCTTGGGGAAGAACCATTACTGATTCTTGACTTATGGCTTTTTGTTTCTTTGGAGGCTTGGCTAGTTTTGGTATGGAAAGGTATCTTGGTGGGATACAACGCATTGTTAATATCTACTAACTGCTGATAAATTTCTTCAGCAGTTTGGGGACGCTGATTGGGTAAACGAGCCATCAGATAGTCGAGGAAATCTGCCAGTTGTGGCAAAATATTCAGAACACTGTCGTGCCAGCTTAACTCATCATTATAGGATTCATAAAATTTACTCGGGTCTTGACCAGTGAGTAGATAAACAAAGGTGCGCCCCAAAGCAAAAAAGTCTGATTGGGGGACTGCCTGACCGTTAAGCTGCTCTAGTGGTGTATACCCTGCGGAAACTACCCCTGTTACCATACCAGTGGCTTTTTTGGTCACAAAGGTACCTGTAATTTCCCGGGCAGTGCCAAAGTCAATTAACACCAGTTGTCCATCTGTCCTGAGCATAATGTTAGAGGGCTTGATATCCCGATGGAAAAAGTTATGACTGTGTACTGCCTGTAAGATGGCAGCTAGCTGGATCAGCCACCGAATGGCAATTTTCTGGTCAATGGGAGCACCCCGCTTTTGGATGTATTGCTTTAGATTCAATCCTTGAATCTTTTCCATCACCAGACAATGAACTGGCTCGTCCCTGTCTCTGGGGTGGACTGTGAAGTAGGCATCAGGTTCTACTTTGGGAATGCCACTATTCTCTAGTCGGGCGAGAACTTCGGCTTCTCTTTGGAATAGTTCAATATACTTGGGACTATTCTTAATTAGAACTTTCAGGACTCTAGGGTTGCCTTGAGGATCAACAATTTCATAGGTTTTGCCAAAACCGCCACTTCCCAGTTGACTGATCACTCGATAGCGCCCTTCCAGCAACAACTCAGAATTACAACTCTGACAGAATAGTTTACTGTCAGGGTTGCGGGGATTTGAGCAGTTGGGATTAATGCACAGACTCATCTGAATTAGCTGGTACAGGACTTAGGCATCGAATCAGTAGAGTTCTAGCAACAGTCAATTTTGGCTAGGTATCTATATTTACTTATCGGCTGAGCCGTGCCAATTTATGCACCAACCATGACACAACAAGTTATACACATGATATTTTAAAGGGCTATTTGGATTTTGGGTTTCCAACTTGACCAGATGGTGGTTTGGTGGTTTGGTTGAAGGTGGTTTGGTTGAAGGTGGTTTGGTTGAAGGTGGTTTGGTTGAAGGTGGTTTGGTTGAAGGTTGAAGGTGGTTTGGTTGAAGGTTGAAGGTGGTTTGGTTGAAGGTTGAAGGTTGTTTGGTTGAAGGTTGAAGGTTGAAGGTTGAACGCGCACCCGTGGCCTTTTGGCCAAGGTGGTTTGGTTGCAGGTTGAACGCGCACCCGTGGCCTTTTGGCCAAGGTTGAAGGTTGTTTGGTTGAAGGTTTAATCACCTGTAACCTCTAACCTCTAACCTCTAACCTCTAAGCTGTAACCTCTAACCTGATCACCTGTAACCTGTAACCTGTAACCTGTAACCTCTAACCTTCAACCTGTAACCTGTAACCTCTAACCTGTAACCTTCAACCTGTAACCTCTAACCTTCAACCTGTAACCTCTAACCTTCAACCTTCAACATTCAACCTTGGCCAAAAGGCCACGCTACGCGAACAACATTCAACCTTTAACTTTTATAGCTTCCCTGGAATTAAGTATCCCACCCTAGGCGGTACAGTTGGAGGGGCTGGTCTTTACCTTTAACCTTAACCGGGGACATTTTTTCCAACGGTAGAGTTTTATCCCTCAGCTTGTCGAAGGTGCTTTGGGAAATTAGAATCTCTCCCTCCTGAGCAGCACTACAGATGCGGCTAGTAACATTGGTAGTGTCACCGATAGTAGCGTATTGAATCAGCTTCTGTGAACCGATATTACCTGCTGCGACTTTGCCAGTATTGAGTCCAATGTGGATTTCAATCTCTAAATTGCGCCGCTGGAACCAATCCTGATTCAGGTGAATAACTGCCCGTTGCATTGCGATCGCAGCTTGAACGGCTCGGTCAGCATCGTCCGGTTGGCAATAGGGGGCTCCCCACACAGCCAGTAAGGCATCGCCAATATATTTTTCTAAAGTGCCTTCGTATTTAAACACAATATCCTCTACCATCACCTGGAAGTACTCATTGAGCATCTCAATCACTTGGCGTGGCTTCATCCGAGAGGACATTTGGGTAAATTTACTGATGTCGGCAAACAGAGCGGTTACTTCGGTATCTATAATTTCCAAGTGGCCTTCTTCCTTGAGCTTTTTACTCACAGCTTCTGGAAAGAAAAGCTCAAATTTACTCCGCATTACTGCTTCTTCCTGCATCTTCTGGTAAAGTTGAGCATTGTCAATTGCGATCGCAGCTTGGTTAGCCAGAGCCGTCAAAAACTCCAAGTCTTCTTGAGAGTAAATATTGGCTCTAGAGAGATTGTCCGCATACAATACCCCAATCACTTCCTCTCTCGGTTTTAGGGGTACGCACATGGAGGCATGGATTTCTTGCTGGAGCACTGACTGGGAATTACTGAATCGTTGGTCAATGGCAGCATCAGCAATTAAAACCCCATCCCCCTTCTGGTGTACGAAATTGGTGATTCGTTTGCTATAAAATCGCTCATGGGTGGGTATGCCTGTTCGGGAGTTGACAGCTTTTTCCTCTAGCATTCCCGTGTCTTGATTAACCATGAGGATGATTGCCCGGTCTACATTCATAATCTCGAACAGCAGGTCAAGAATTTTTCTCAACAAGTGATCAGGCTCATCGGGAGAGGAAAGTTGCTTACTCACCTCCAATAAGATTTTTAACTTGTCTACTGAGCGTTGACCTGTATCTTGCTCTCGCAGCTTCAGGGCTGAGCCTTTATAAGTTAAACTGTCATGGTGCAGTAATTCCTGAATTTCGACACGGGTTTGTTCTGGGGATAACCTGCTGACAATCGAAAAGTTGGAATCATTATCCTTCAAGATATTTGGGGTGATTCTGCCATCATCACTCACAAATTCAAAGATTACACTGCCCAGACGTATTAAGTCTCCGTCTTTGAGCTCACACTGGTCAATTTTGGCGTCATTAACAAACGTGTGATTTAGGCTACCTAAGTCTTTTAGGATAACCCGATCATTCGTGAGTGTGACCTGAGCATGATGACGGGAAAGACTTTTATGAATTACGGTAATACTATTATTTATTTCCCGTCCTATGGTATTGGCTCCACTGCTCAATTTATAACTTTCTTGGTTATTCGGCTCTGATTTAGCAATTAAATACGGCACAATCTAGCTCTCGTCATTAGTTTCTATATCAGAGTATAATCTAAATTATAAAACTACTAATTTAAGGTTCTAGGATCTAGGTTTAATGGCTAAGGGTATTATGATAAGCCTATGAAGCGCGCCTTTTTTAGCAAGGAGGTAATCAAATGCCCCTGTTTTAACTAATACCTAATACCTGACACCATTACCCTAAGCTGTAATCCCTAACCCCTAAGCTGTAATCCCTAACCCCTAAGCTCTAATCCCTAATCCATAGAATTGGGTTGATAACTGTTTTAAAAACTGGTGAGATAAATTTTGTGGTAGTAGGATAAAACTTGAGATTAGGTGAACACTTGCTTGACTGGTAGTTTACCTCGGCAATGGGTTGAGGCTTTTTAAAAGTATATCAAACTATTAAGCCATTTTGGCAAAAATAAGTCATAGTGTAAATACTTAGTTATAATCAAAGAATTGGAAGTACTATCCCCATTGGGGGGAGGAGGAAGCCATGGGGATCGCTACAGTTAACCCAGCAACCGGGGAAACCATCAAAACCTTTGAGCCAGAGAGTCCGTCGTCCATTGCGACCAAGCTAGCAATTGCCCAAGAGGCGTTTGAGCAATACTGCCAAACATCAATGGAGCAAAGAGCAGAGTGGCTAAACGCAGCGGCGGAGATTGTAGAGCGGGATCGAGTCAAATTCGGCGAGCTGATGACCACGGAGATGGGAAAACCCCTCAAAAGTGCGATCGCAGAAGCGCAAAAATGTGCTTTGGTTTGTCGGTACTACGCTGAACACGCAGCTGAATTCCTCGCAGATGTCCCAGCCTCTACCGATGCCACCCAAAGCTTTGTGCGCTACCAACCTCTAGGAGTAATTCTAGCAGTCATGCCCTGGAATTTTCCATTTTGGCAAGTCTTCCGTTTTGCTGCTCCAGCATTGATGGCGGGAAATGTGGGGTTGCTCAAACATGCCTCTAATGTGCCTCAATGCGCCTTAGCCATTGAGCAAATCTTTGCTGAAGCAGGATTTCCGGAAGGGGTGTTTCAGACCTTACTGATTGGTGCTGACCAAGTAGAGCCAGTAATTCAGGATCCACGGGTCAAAGCTGCCACCCTAACTGGTAGTGAGCTAGCAGGAGCTGCTTTAGCGGCTGCGGCTGGGACACAAATCAAGAAAACTGTCCTGGAACTAGGGGGAAGTGACCCGTTTATTGTCCTAGAAAGTGCCGATTTAGAAGCAGCAGCTACTACGGGTGTGACTGCTAGGATGCTCAATAACGGTCAATCGTGTATTGCAGCGAAACGGTTTATTGTGGTGGACGCAGTAGCCGATGAATTTCAGCAACGTCTACTGCACAAATTCCAAGCCCTGAAAGTGGGAGATCCCATGGCGGAAGATACCGATATTGGTCCGTTGGCAACCCCTGGTATTCTTAGAGACTTAGACCAACAGGTACAAGCCTGCATTGAACAAGGGGCAAAGGTTCTTATCGGTGGCCATCCTTTAAGCGATCGCGCTGGTAACTTCTACCCCCCCACAATTCTAACTGACTTCCCACCAGGCACTCCAGCTGATAACGAAGAATTTTTTGGCCCTGTTGCCCTATTGTTTAGAGTTCCGGATATTGATGCTGCTATTAAGCTTGCCAATTCCACAGTATTTGGATTAGGAGCCAGTGCCTGGACAACCAATGAGGAGCAAATCCCCAGGCTGATTGATGAACTTGAAGCTGGAGCAGTTTTTATCAATGGCTTAGTCAAATCCGACCCCCGTTTACCCTTCGGTGGGATCAAACGTTCTGGGTATGGGCGAGAACTAAGCATTCAAGGGATACATGAGTTCGTAAACATCAAAACTGTTTGGGTGAAGTAAAAATTCTAGGTATTAGGCTAAAACCATTAGTAAGCATATGCGCTATGCGCACGCTGCTTGAGGTGCTATCAGCTATCAGCTATCAGCCTATGCGCTACTTGAGGTGCTACTTGAGGTGCTATCAGCCGTGCTTATGGGTCAAGTCCCAGCGTCGAAGCCTGTGCCACACTAGTTGAGGTACTTTTGAATAAAATAAGCTGACAGCTGACGGCTGACTGCTGAATGCTTACAACCATTAGCCTATAGCAATTCTATTTAAATCCTGAACAGTGACAGTTACTACTGACGGATTCTCCGACTCAGGAATCAGGAATCAGGACTCAGCACTATTCTTAAAATTTACCTTGTTGGTGAAGCTATCTGTGTATCCGTCTCTATCCCTGTGGTGCTGGTGAAGGGGAAAATAAAAAGTTTTTAGGTAACATTTTTAACTTTTTTATATCAACTTTTTACTGTTAACTTTTATTAAAGTTACCCAGATAGAAGCCAGAATTGCCATACAACTCAGTACTCTGCTTCTTTCATGGTTATCAAAAGCTTATCAAAAGCTACTTTAACATTGCCCCAACCCCACTTAACTTCTGATAAATTGGCATACACCGGATATCAAATGCTAAATCTTTTGTCATGAACTAATAACAAATATGGACGAAAGCTAATAGAAAAAGCTAAAAAGGAATCTCAAAATAAATCTAAAAATTATTTTTTACAATCAAAGATTATTTTGATACCAAAAACCTATATACCAGGGATGATTAGATATGGGTGACATGAATACCGCTGAACTATTGGTACATTGCTTAGAAAACGAAGGAGTCGAGTACGTTTTTGGACTACCTGGAGAAGAAAATCTCCATGTTCTAGAAGCTCTCAGACATTCTTCAATTCAATTTATTACCACTCGTCATGAACAGGGAGCAGCCTTTATGGCAGACGTTTACGGACGGCTGACAGGAAAGGCTGGAGTTTGCCTGTCTACCCTCGGTCCAGGGGCAACTAACTTAATGACTGGGGTTGCTGATGCCAATTTGGATGGAGCACCCCTAGTGGCCATCACTGGTCAGGTGGGAACGGACCGGATGCATATTGAGTCCCACCAGTACTTGGATTTGGTGGCAATGTTTGCTCCAGTGACTAAGTGGAACCGGCAAATTGTTCGCCCTGATACGACAGCAGAAATTGTCCGTAAAGCGTTTAAACTCGCTCAGACCGAAAAACCAGGAGCGGTACACATAGATTTGCCAGAAAACATTGCGGCTATGCCAGTCAATAGCCAATCCCTAGGCAAAGATGGTCGGGAAAAAACCTTTGCGTCTTTCCGTAGTTTGGGTAAGGCAGCTGTGGCAATTTCTAAGGCGAAAAATCCCCTAATCTTGGCGGGTAATGGCACAATTCGTGCTGGTGCTGCTGAAGCCTTAACCGAATTTGCCACCCGGATGAATATTCCAGTGGTCAATAGCTTCATGGGTAAAGGGTGTATTCCTTACACTCATCCCCTGGCCTTGTGGACCCTTGGATTACAACAACGGGACCACATCACCTGTGCTTTTGAGCAATCGGATTTGGTGATTGCGGTGGGATATGATTTGATTGAATATTCTCCCAAAAAGTGGAATCCAGAGGGCAAGATTCCTATTATTCATATCGGTGCCAGTCCAGCAGAAATTGATAAAAGCTACATTCCTTTAGTGGAGGTAGTAGGGGATATTTCTGACTCTCTTAAGGAAATTATGAAGCAGGGAGACCGGGAAGGTAAACCGATACCATCCGCTGCTGAACTTCGGTCGGAAATCCGAGAGGACTACGAACAGTATGCTAATGATGAAGGCTTTCCTATCAAGCCCCAAAAACTGATCTATGACCTACGCCAAGTCATGGAACCAGAAGATATTGTGATCTCTGATGTAGGAGCTCACAAGATGTGGATGGCTCGTCAGTATCATTGTGATTGTCCCAATACCTGTATCATTTCTAATGGTTTCGCAGCGATGGGGATTGCTTTGCCAGGAGCACTAGCGGCTAAGCTGGTTTATCCGGATCGGAATATCGTGGCAGTCACTGGTGATGGGGGCTTTATGATGAATTGCCAGGAACTTGAAACAGCACTCAGAGTAGGGACTGCCTTTGTGACACTGATTTTCAATGATGGTGGCTATGGCTTGATTGATTGGAAGCAACAAAATCACTTTGGTGAGTCGGCTTTCGTGAATTTTGGCAATCCAGATTTTGTCAAATTTGCTGAAAGTATGGGACTAAAAGGCTATCGTGTCAATTCAGTGGATGAGTTGATTCCTATCCTAGAAGAAGCATTAGCTCAAGATGTGCCTGCAGTGATTGATTGTCCGGTGGACTATGGCGAAAACCTACGCTTTAGCCAAAAGACTGGTGATTTAACTTGCAAGATTTAACGCTATTTGGATTGGAGGTTGGAGGTTGGAGGTGGAAGGTTGTTGAAGGTTGAAGGTTGAAGGTTGAAGGTTGGAGGTTGGAGGTTGGAGGTTGGAGGTTGAAGGTTGTTGAAGGTTGAAGGTTGGAGGTTGTTGAAGGTTGAAGGTTGTTGGAGGTTGGAGGTTGAAGGTTGAAGGTTGGAGGTTGAAGGTTGGAGGTTGAAGATTGAAGGTTGTTCGCGTAGCGTGGCCTTTTGGCCAAGGTTGGAGGTTGTTGAAGGTTTAAGGTTGCAGGTTGGAGGTTCTAATCTTCCAGTTGTGAACCCTCTGTTCCCTGTTCCCTGTTCCCTGTTCCCTGTTCCCTGTTCCCTCAACAGTGAATAACTTTCAACCTACCCTACAAGGGATGCCAAGGGCTAACAACCGGTTAACCTTCAACCTATTAACCTTCAACCTGTTAACCTTGGCCTTTGGCCACGCTACGCGAACAACTTGTTAACCTTCAACCTATTAACCTTCAACCTATTAACCTTCAACCTATTAACCTTCAACTTGTTAACCTTAAACTTGTTAACCTTAAACAAACCTTTGGGCCACAATGGCGAGACAGCAGGAATTTATATAGTTATCTTATTAAATACAACTAGGTTGGTTTCAACAACCAATCATTGCATCAATAAATTTGGCACTAGAGAGTTGATCCAGGAAGAATAGGTGAAGGATTTTACTCTGGATTTGCAAAGTCTACTTTATCCTTCGCCAAACCTCTAGGGTTTAGGAAAAAAACTATTCCTAACTGGGACGAAAAACTGCTTTACTGGCTGCGGAAGGAATAACTAAACTTTGGGCGATATATATATGATTGCCCTGATGTTTAATGCCTATCCATAATGGTCATTACTGGATTGATTCTCTAGAGCTAATTTTACCCAACCAAATTAAACCTTTTGAAAAGGGAGAGTACTCAATATGGATGAGATGGAAATTTATAATTAGCGTCCTGCTGGTTCTGCTCTGTTTTCAACTTCGGAAAGCTTTATGGATTCCATCAAAGATTTGGACTTCATGACAGATGTGTCAGAATATCAGGTCGACAAGATTGAAGGAGGCGAAGACAACAGACACCCTCGCATTATTCCCAAAGACTTTGTCGGCGCAGGCCAGCCTTTTCTCATTAGTAATGAGGTGGATTTAGAACGAATCGCGATCGCTAAAAACGGTGGTACTGCAATCGTTAATCAAAACGTTAACATTTTCAACGTATTCATAATTCTCTGAACTCACTTGTCCTAGCCGTATTCCTGCCTAAGTCCTAAGGTTTTGATTATGCAATTACTGGATGCTTTACGAAATCAACGACTGGATTCTTCTATACCTGGATTGTTTGATGTTTTTTATGATATTCTTAACAATGTTCAGATTCAATCTAATTTCTATATTACTCATCCAAAGTACAAACCCCTGGAACTTCCAGATGAAGTGGTGCCTTTGTTTACCAAGCAGCTGTTACCAGGACTGGCTCTATCAGAAGAACCGGATTATAAATTTACGCCTAAAGAAGATTTAGGCATGAATCGCTGCCAAATTGTTGCTAATGCGTTACTAGAAGCTTGGCTACAAGGTCACGACTCTGCAGAAGGTCGGATGAATTTTATCCTCCACAACTTTTCTTTGCTTGGAATTGATATGAAGCGCCCTTACTTGAATGCTAACTCTAAGGATATTTATTAAAGATGGTTTGTAAGCTATCAGCTTATGCGCTACGCGCACGCTACGCGAACAGCTATAGCAAAGGGAACAGGGAACAGGGAGCAGGGAGTAGGGAACAGGGAACAAACATTCTCTCAATTGATTTAGGATTGCTATATAGCGCTACGCGCTACTAATGGTGCTACTTGAGGTGCTTTTGAATAAGCCATGCAGAGGTGCGACCCGTGGCGAATTTAATTACGGCTCAAACGCACCATTACGGTCTTGGGGGTTTCCCCCAAGACCGCGCTGCATCAAGACAAGAGGTAAGCATTCGTTAGGTCACAGGCTAGAAGCCTGTGCCACATAGAAGCCTGAGCCTGTGCCACATAGAAGCCTGTTTTATATATGGGTTGTCAACCATTTCTGGCAGGAATTGGCAAAAGGTAAGAGGGAAAAAGCAAGAGGGAAAAGAAATCCAGAGTTTTATTGGACAATAATAAACGACCTCCTAAATTTACATCTCATTTGTAAACCCTATAGTCACACAATTACAACTGATATAACACTAATTATAGAAATAAAAAGTTTATAAACATTGCGGATAGGAATAAGCTTAGTGGGGAAGTACTCAGTATAATCAGGTCAGGGTAACATAGATCACCAACTCCAGCTTGTTAGCACTTCTTGATGGTACGGGTGAAGAGTTGAACTCGTTCAATTTTTGGCTGCTACTCGTAACTCTCTTACAAAACTATCTAATGACAAGATAGGTCTTAGGGAAAATCTTAGAAATAGAAATATCCTATATTATCTGTAGTACACCCTAAACGAACGGGATGTGTTTAATCAAACAAACCTAATGTGCATCTACCTTAAGTAGCAATTTTGGAGAAAAGCAGAAATGGCACGAAGAATTTGGTCATTAGGTCAAAGTTTATTAGCTGGCAGTTTCTTGAGCTTAGTGTGCATAGCTCCAATAGTGGCTCAATCCCGGGGGAGCCAAGGTCAGCTGACCGAAGCTGAAGTGTGTCGGCAGCAACGGACAGTGGAGGTGAGCTTTGACCGAGGACAATCCTACGAAGATAGCAGACTTGGAGTCCGACTAAAGTATGAGAATATTCTGAAAACAGCTAGCAACTCTTTAGCAGAACTCCTGTTCAATGAAGGCTCTATAGCCAGGGTCAATCAAAGTTCGGAGTTCCTATTTAAGTCTGGATTGCGTAGATTTGACCTTGAAAATTATCAGCATAGAGGTTGTCAAGGCTACGTCAGTGCCACGGTAAACGAAGCTGCCATCATGACCGAAACAATCTTCTTTCTTAAGGAAGGAATGGCTCTAGTCATGGCCCCCCAAAACAGCGTAGGCACTCAGATTGAAACTCCAGACAGTCGTATTAATATTGCAACTAAAACTCCCGTAGCATCTGCATCATTCACACCAGACTTACCCTTAGCAACAAGAAAGCCGATTCTGATCGCTGCCATGCATCATGTTATTAGTGATATGGCAGGTTATATTCCACCAATTGCAAGTTTAGCTGACTCCGGGTCTGTAGTTCTGGGTCAAGCTAATACAAACCAGGTGAAACCAGCTTTGCCCACTCCTGATTTGCTAGTTCCACCGGAAAAAAGTAGTGCGGTGATTGTAGTTCATAATTCTACTAACGGCACAACTAGTGTGTTTGCCCTGACGGATGGCGACATTACGGTTTCTGATTCAGATGGACAAAATCCCGTTTCCTTGCTTGGGGGTCAAACTGTTGCTGTTACTAATGGTGAGGTAGGACAGGTTCGTGAATTCAACTTGCAGGCATTTTACCATGCTGTGCCACTAGCATCTGGTTTAGCACCTGGACAAGAAGACATAGTGGCTCAAGAACCGGAAGGGGTTCAAATCACACTCAATAAAGTTCGAGTCGAAACCTTGGCTGCCCTGAGAAGGCAACAGTCTAAAACCGAATTTCTGAAAGATGCCTTGAGAGACAGGGACACCTTCTTTGATGAGGAGTACGATTTACCTTCGGACAATGATGGTCTAACAGGGCAAACTTCCTCTGACATTATTAATCCAGTCGTTACCGATGGCATTTTTGTCAGGACAGGTGAAAATACGGCAACCTTCACAGATGGGCAGGGTAACGTAACTCCCATGACTGTGGATTTTGATGATGACCCCACCATCACAATTAATGGCAATGGTGGGATCTCCAACGATGCTGGTCTGAGTGGGAATAATGCCTCAGGCACTGTGATTAATCCAGATGGTACCGCCACCCGCATTGAAATTTTTGGCGTGAACGGTGATGAACCCCCGGTGAATGTGCCGTTCCAGGGTACCTTGACTGACGGCATTGCTCCTGACCGCTAAGGAATTGTTAGCAACTCAGGACTTACGCGGTTAAGTTGATTTCGCCCCCCTAGCCCCCCAATTTTGGGGGGTAATGATGTCAAAGTCCCCCGAGCGAGGGATTGCTCGCTCGGGGGATTTAGGGGGCAAATGCGTAAGTCCTATAACTGAAGAATTTAAGGAATTAGGGCATCTACTACTCAATCAACAACCGTAGGTGTAAATTTTGAACACAAAAAATTGCTTACTACTATCTGGAGCTTCGGCATTTTTTCTCGCTTCACCAGCAATGGCAACTCGTTCGACAGAGGGAGTTAGCCCTAACTCAGGTACATTCCTAGAAAAAGTTACTAGGTCGGTTGTCTCTGTTGATACTCTAGCTGACCTTGCTCCGGTGTTAGCAAATACTTCTGAACAAGCAGAAGCTGAGGTTACTGAAGCTAATTTCTTGGATAACCCTATGGCTCAGATAACCCCAGTTTGGCAACTAAGGGATATACAGCCAACGGATTGGAGCTTTCAGGCACTACAGTCTCTGGTGAAACGATATGGTCTGATTCTTGAGTATCCCGACGGCACATTCCAGGGAGATCGCCCCCTTACCCCCTACGAATTTGCTGTTGTACTGAATTCTGTGCTGGATGCCATTTATCAGTTAATTGAGTCTGGGTCTGAAAAAAAACTAAGTCAAGAAGATTTGGCCACTGTAGAAAAACTGTGTACTCAGTTTCCCGCTAAACTTGCTGAGACTCGCCGTCAGATTGAAAGTCTGGAGGTTAGGACAAAAACCTTAGAGGACAAGCAGTTTTCCCCCAAAGTCAAACTAGGAGGACAAGTAATTTTGGGAGTGTCAACTGCTACAGGGGGTGAACCTCCCGGTCGCGGAGAAACCGAGACGGTTCTGTCCCACCTGACGGTGCTTCAGCTTAGTTCGTCATTTATAGATCCGAAGCGGGAGAAGCTGCGGGTGGGATTCGTGGCAGGGAATTTTGACGATCGCGGTTTCGCTAACCCCCAAGCCCTTAACACCAACATGGCGCTACTATCTTACCAAGCCGATACAAATAATCAGTTTGAACTGAGTTCTTTAGAATATCGGTTTGCTGTTAGCGATGGCTTGGTTTTCACATTTAAACCTGTGGGCTTTAGCCTCAACAGTGTGCTAAACCCCAACTCTCCCTACCAGAGTGCAAGCCATGGGGCTCTCTCTCGCTTTGCTGGAGTTAGTCCCATCTTCAAAATTGGTAGCTTAAATGCTGGTGCTGGCTTAGACTTATTGCTGAGTAATCGGGCACGTCTACAGGTTGCTTATGGGGTTCGCAATGGCAATAGTAGCGATGAGGGTTTGTTTTCAGCAGATCATCGGGCTTTGGGCGTGCAGCTTTTAGCCAAGCCAGCTAATAACCTCAGGACTGGCATTGCCTATGTGAATGCCTTTGCTAGAAATGGTCGTCTCGATACCTTTACCGGCAGCAACAATGCTGATATTTCGGGAGGATTCAACGAACCCGCCACCATTCATGCCGTCAATGGGACTCTGGCATGGCGAGTAACCCGTAAAATTACCTTAGGAGCTTGGGGAGGGGTGACTCTCACTGATTCCCTACCATCAGATGCCCTAGTTCTTTCAACCACATACCTATTCTCTTTGGGTATCTCTGACCCCTTTGGCAGAAAAGGTGATTTGCTAGCCGTGATGGTAGGTCAACCACCCCGACTCAGGGCTGGACTTAATATTGTGCGAGCAGATGAAGGGTCTAGCATGCACTACGAGGCTTTTTACCGCTTCCGAGTTAGTAATCGGGTATCGATTACACCAGGCTTTTTTATCGTCACTGACCCTGGGCATATCTCGGAAAATAATAACATTTTTGTTGGCTCAATCCGAACAGGGTTCAGCTTTTAGGGTGTTTAGAGGATATCTGAAAAGTTTTTTGATACTGAATTTTGCCCCCCTATCCCCCCAACTTTGGGGGAAGAGTCAATTTGCTTCTAAAAGTCCCCCAAAATTGGGGGACCAACGGGGGCTTGGATGTAGCAAATGGGACTTCTCAGACAACCTCTTAGAAGTTTTGGCAAATTTGCCGATCACTCTCACTAACATTTGGGTTGGTTTTGAGATAATCTCGGATGCGATCGCAACCCCGTTTCAACAAATCCTCTAAGTCTAAATTCCAGAGCAATAGACCTTCTTCCTCACTGGCACTTATCATTAGTTTGCCATTAGGACTAAAGCTAACGCTTTCGACTCGGTTAGTTTCTCCTCGCAAGATTTTTAGCAAAGTGCCATCTTTGGGATTCCAGAATCTAATGGTCTGATCAGCACTGCCAGAGACTAACGTTTTACCATCAGAACTAAATGTAACACTAGTAACTCCATCTTTATGTCCCCTCAGCGTCAGGGTGTCAAGAAGGCTACGGTCTTTGACCCGCCAGAGTTTAATAGTATTATCCCAACTGGCAGAGGCTAGAGTTTTGCCATCGGGACTAAAGCTCAGAGCTGCGATCGCCGACCCATGCCCAGGCAATGTTTCCAGTAAAGTTCCATCTAATCGCCAGAGCTTCACTGTGTTGTCATAACTGCCAGATGCCAAGATTTTGCCATTGGGACTAAATGTGACACTACTAACTCCATCCTGATTTACTTCTAGGGTTTCGAGCAGAGTTTCATCGGTGAGGTTCCACAGTTTTATGGTTGGATCTTTACTATCAGAGGCAGAAGCTAAAATCTTGCTATCGGGATGGAAGCTAATACTGGTAACTAGACCTTGGTGTCCTTTTAAAGTTCTGGTTAGGCTGCCATCATTAGAATCCCACAATTGAATTGTTTTGTCATCACTGCCAGAGGCAAGAATCTGACCATTAGGACTAAAGCTGACTGTCTTTACTGACGATTTATGGCTTTCCTGGGTTTTGAACAACAATTTAGGAGTGGTTTTATCCCTGCTCCAAACCCAAACAATTCCATCCCAACCTGCCGCCGCAAATTTTTGACCGTCAGGACTAAAACTGGTCGTGTAGAGTCGGCATTGGGTGCAGGTTTCAAGGGGAGGGATGCTCCAGAGTCTGATAATTTTGTCCTCTCCAGCAGACATTAACATTAGGGTCTGGGTCTGCTCATCCAGGTGGCAACTGATACTCCACACTTTACCAGTATGACCCCTCAACGTTTTTTGTAATTTTCCATCGGCTACGCGCCAAAGCTTTAAGGTACTGTCCTGACTGGCAGACACCATAAATTTACTGTCAGAACTAAAACAGACGCTAGTAACCTCCTTGTCATGGCCGTTCAGAATGTGCCCCTCTTCTTTAGTTTCAACTAGCCCGTCTTTCAAATTCCAGAGCTTCACTGTTTTATCAGCGCTAGCAGTAGCGAGGATCTGACCGTCGGGACTAAACATAACATTGGTAACTCCATTTTTATGTCCAGTTGGAAGGTCTTGAATTAAGGTACCGTCTGTGTTCCAAAGTTTTACGGTTCCATCGTTACCAGCAGAAGCTAAGGTGTTACCGTCGGGGCTGAAGTTAACTCCATTGACAGAGTCCACGTGTCCTTCCAAGGTTTTGAGTAGATTTCCATTATCAGTATTCCAAAGTTTCACAGTCTGGTCGCGACTGACAGTAGCGAAAATCTTACCATCAGGACTGAAACTCACTCCATTCACCCAGCCTTTTTTCGGTCCACCCTTGTGACCTTCCAGCTTTCTGATCACAATTCCTTTGGCGAAATCCCACAGATTCACCTTTCCATCAGCACTGGTATAGGCTAGTATCTTACAGTCAGGACTAAAAGCAACACTAGTCACTCTATCTTGATGTCCCTTTAGAAGACCATTGACTTTACCACTACCATCTTGTTTCCAGAGTCGGATAGTTCCGTCATCACTACCAGAAGCCAGCATCTGACCGTTAGAACAAATATTGACGCTATTAACCCTTTCTCTGTGATCTTCCAATCGGTTGATTTCGTGAGTTTGATACACAGCTTGTTGTAAAGTTGCGGCAGTCCGAATGCGGATACTGTTCGGCATCCAAAAAGTTGGCTGTTTTAGCTTTCTGCCAGCCTTGATACTCTCTACCAAAGCTTCTAGTTGAGCATCATCTAAAAGATGAGCTTCAGACGATGTAGTTAGAAAGTAGATTTGGTTTTGTAGAGTCTGATTTTGTTGAAACACAAAACCAAATGCTGCAATTATTGCTAAACCTGCTGTGGCTATGACAGTAGCTAGAGTCCTCTTCTTCCGCTTTTTCGCTGCTTGAATCTGTTGATCGCTAGCTTCAACCAATTCCAGTAAGGTTTCATCATAGCCCAACTCATCAGCATCAGGACTACTCAACCAGCGCCCCGCCTCAGCTAATTCAGTCTCATCTAATAAACCTCCTTTGCCTTTCCCCAGGTTTACCCAATCTTGAACTTGGCGCATTAGTCTTCTACGAGTCTGTTCCGCCTCCCGTCGTTTTTCAAGCCGCCATTGCAAAGCTGGCCAACCCTCGATCAGAGCCTCGTGGGCAATATCAACGTTAATACTAGAACCGTCTTTTCCGGCATTGAGGGTTAACAAGCGATTTTCAGCTAAGTAATTTAGTGTTTTGTCAAACAGTTCTGGATTGTCATCAAGGGCTTTTAACTGCTCAACTGACTGCTGGCGACGAGTATCAGCACGTCCTTCACCAAACTGAATCAAGCGTAGGAAGATACGCCAAGCTATCTGTTGTTCTTCTTTGGACAGTTTGATAACAGTAGAATCAGCATGATTAGCGATTACAGCCTGCAATCCTTTACGGTTGCTACCATCTATCTTTTCATAGCTTGTGCTGGTCAGTACTAGGGTGTCATAGGCTCTAAAGGGTAAAAATCGCCGCTCTAGTTTCTCCCATAACCACACCATTGCTTCTTGCACTATAGGCAAAACTCCTGGTTCCTCAGCAGCATCTGCCACCAAACGCTCTACTAGCACTGACTCTATAAAAACTTTGACTTTTTCGGCTGGTTTGGTAATGGCTTCACGCAATCCCTCAGCATTGAGAGGAACAATCTCCAGCCGAGATATTTGAATCTGGTCCCATAGCATAGACTCCATTAGTTCAGGATAAAAGTCTGCTCTGACGGTCAAAATTACATAGCAGTCAGGAATTTCCAGTAGACCCAGTAAAACCTCTTGAAAAGGTACTGCTTCTTGCTCAGCTTGCGTAAATACTTCCTCAAACTGGTCTACCACTAAAAGTAATCGTCGAGCATTGTCTTCAGTGGCTAAAGCTGTAGTAACTGCTAAGGTGGGATTAGCTAGGTCACTTTCTAATGCTTTTTTTAAAGCCGTCAAAGGTTCCTCACCAGGACGGATTGTGCGAATTAACCACTTTCCATCCTCAAAAAGTCCACTTCGCTCTAAAGCCGGAATTAGACCTGCAAACACTAAGGAAGATTTTCCACTACCTGACGGACCAATTACACTCACAAAATTATGATGACGCAAGTGCTGTAGGAGTTGCTTGATTTCCTGATCACGCCCAAAAAAGCGATCGCTTTTTTCCTCACTAAAGGGTCTCATGCCAGGATAAGGGCATTCCGGTTTAGATGGAGCGTCAGGCACTGAACGTTGTAGATGCTGACACAAGCGTTCAATTGCCTTTTCCCACTCATCCTCATTGATTGCTTCTAGTGGTACAAGAGCACTGAGGCTAGGTGGCAATTCCAGAGTTTCATCCCTGATCAGAGGGATAACTGGCCAAATCCCTTTGTCTCGTCCATAGGACTGAGCTAGCAAATCAATGAATCGGTTAGTATCATTGGCTAGATAGGCATGAGAGAGTACCAGTAACGTGAGATCGCTTTGCTCAATAGCACGCTCAAATTCTGCTATCCAAGACACACCAAGAGTAAAGGCAGTTTCTACCAGATAGCGTACATTAGTCTGGTTCAAGGCATCTAGTAAATAGCCTTCTACCCAAGCCCGATCAGCATCTACATAGGAGATAAAGAGGTCGTATTCTTTAGCCTGCATTCTAATCCTTACCTATAGGAAATTCTGGTTTGATGCAGATACAACCCTGAAGTATTAAACCTATAATAAACACTGAAATCTCTAAAGAGATATCTAGATTAAATGACAACTATATTGTGGTGGCTATTTCAGGCTTTGACAGTATCCTTGAGGGTACTTTTTAGATTTTTCCATCAACCATTTCTCCTCGATGGGGGCTGCCACAGTTGGTAAAGCAAGCGTTTTATGTTAGTCTCAAACTCATCCTCATCAGTCATGTCCAGCAAGGGGAGCATGCGCAGTCCCAGTCGTGGCGTGCATTCGACCCGTAGAATCGGTATTAAATGATACTGACTTTCTTCTAGTCCCCAATGTTGACTCGCCACGTTCTCAAACTGACCATAACTACTCTGTAAGTAAGCTGGGGAAAGTACCAAAACAGTATAGCGACTTCGCTCAATAGCACGTTCCATGCTGGTAATTATAGGTACGCCCAATCGAAAGCGAATATCAAGATAAACCTTTAGCCCCTGTGACTCCAAGTAAGGCAGCAACGCCTGACGAACCCAATGCTTATCCTCTCCCCTGGCTTGATAGCTGATAAAGAGATCGTACTCGTAATCATCACTAGGCAAAGTTAGAGGCATTGGCGTTTCCGCCTTTCCTCCCAGGTAACGGGCGATGGGGAAGTTGTCCTCAATCTCAGCTTTGAGAATAGGATGCTGATTGGCCTGATCACTGGTAACTCTGGGCTGTAAGTAATTAAAAAGGTCAAGGATACGGATAACTCCCCCTGAACCGATCGCACCCCCTTGCAACCCAGCCAGCAAGTGTTGGGTAAACAGACTATTTTCAGCATCCCGTAAAACATAGGATTTTTCACTGCTGCGAGAAGAAGCGAGGATAACCCGACCTCGTCCCTGGGTAAGGGAGTCATAATACTTTTCTGGTAAGCCCTCTTTAAGGGTAGACCCATCCACATCTTTGGGTTGACCAATGCCGCCAGCATGACAGCAGTCAAAAACAACGACTAATTTACGAGCTGGAATCGCCCGTAGAGCCTCGGTAAACTGATCGCCAGAAATGGCAGTTTGAGCTAATAATGATCCGCCGGATGTCAGGTTTGTGTCTACTGGTAACAGGTACTCTCCTTGGTAAGCACCTTCTTTAATCTGTCCCCCATGACTGGAAATATAAATCAAAACGGTAGAGTCTTTGTTACTCTGTTGGGCTAGATTTGCTAATGCCTCACTGAGTGCTGCCTTAGTTGCTTTAGTATCTAGCAGTAATTGCACCCTCTCAGGTGAATAGCTACAGTATTCCGGGTCAATCAGCAGGTTGTAAATGTTCTGAGCATCTTGGAGGATAGTGTTTGGGAGTTGGTTGATGTTTTGATAGTTGGCGATGCCAACAACTAATGCATGAGCGTTATCCATTGCAGGTACGATGGGACAATTTTGATAGGGACAGGTGATGAGTTGGAAGTGTTGAACGTTTCAAAGTTTTAAAGGTTTAACGCTTATGTTCCAAACCCTTTGTTAATTCCCTGGTAATTTCCCGTGAATCCGGAATGGCGTTGCTGAATTTCGTAGGTAAGCATATGCGCTACGCGCACGCTACGCGAACAGCGGTCAGCGGTCAGCGGTCAGCTTAAAATAAACCTCGTTCGTGTAGTGTGCGCACCTCAAGTAGCGTGCGTGTATTTAGCGCAGTTGCGATCGCAACACCAGTACCAGAGCGTAGCCAAACCACTACATCTTGACCAATACCAACCCTATATAGCGTTTCTCATACAGAATTTTTTACCTCTTCCCTCTTCCCTACTCCCTGCTCCCTGCTCCCTGCTCCCTAAAACCCAGGAGGAAAGTACCTCACCCAAATAAGAATTGCTATATCATCTGTTCGATCACAAGAAAATCCTGTTCTATCTGAGCACACAGAGACTTATTGTAGGGGTCAGTCTTGAGGGCTTTTCTGAGATAATTTCTAGCTTTATCGAGCTTGTGCTGTTTAAGCAAGTGTCTTGCCCAACTTTGATAAGCGATCGCTTGCCACTGGCGCACTTCTGGGTCTTGGGGCATTCTTTGGGCCAAGGCTTCGACTAATGCGATCGCTCTCATCAACCGTCGCTCTCGAAGCAATTGCTGGAGTTGATGATAGGAATCCCACTTCAGCTGTTGTTCAACTGCTGATAGGGGTTGATTGAATTCAACGGATGGTGGCTTAGGTGTTACCCAAGTTGAAGTTGGGGGATGTGAGTCCTCAGGCTGATTACTCTGATTACCAAAGCTAGTGGCGGAGGTTAATACTGGTTCACGGTCAGACTCTTTGATAACACTGAGGAGAAGCTTATAAGCCTCCGTAAACCGAATAAACTTTTCTTGGGCAAGCTTGTCTCCAGGGTTAATATCAGGATGATACCGACGTGCCAGACGCCGATAAGACTCCTTTACTTCAACCTGCTTCGCTCCTGGACCGACACCCAATAAGCGATAGCAATCAGCCAGATTCATCAATGGGATAAGCAATCAATAAGCGTTTAGACAGACTTACCTGTTTCTCTGTTTCCTATATATAGAGTACCCTGCTGAATAATGTCACTACTTTTCCCTTTATAATACTTGATCACCAGATCATCAAACAGCGATTACGCACCAAGACGGTTACAACGGGGTTTCTGGTTATAAATCAAAGTGTAATTACCGTTAATAACCGGCTTGGCGGCTTAAGTACTGATCAAATTTACCAGACCAACACTCTAGGGTGCTCTCTGGTCAATAACTTGGTCAATCAAGCCATACTCCTTGGCTTCATCGGCTGACATGAAAAAGTCCCGATCCATGTCTTTTTCGATTTTCTCTAGGGCTTGACCAGTATTTTGGGCGTAGATTTCATTGAGTTGATGGCGGATCCGCAAAATTTCCCTAGCTTCAATCTCAATATCCGTAGCTTGTCCACGGGTTCCCCCAGAGGGTTGGTGAATCATAATCCTGGAGTGAGGCAAAGCTATTCGTTTTCCTTTTTTACCTGCAGCTAGCAGGAAAGACCCCATGGAAGCAGCTAGACCAACACAAACGGTTACTACATCGGATTTGATATGCTGCATGGTGTCATAAATAGCCATGCCTGCGGTGACTGAACCACCAGGAGAGTTTATGTAGAGTATGATATCTTTGCTATTATCTTCAGAGTCGAGATATAGCATCACCGCAATGATCTGGTTGGTAATTTCGTCATCAACCTCTTTGCCTAGAAAAATAATCCGTTCCCGGTAGAGACGGTTGTAGATGTCAATCCATTCAGTATACTGACTTCCTGGCATCTGGTAGGGAACTTTGGGCACACCAATTGGCATAATTTGCTCCGAGTTATTAATAGATTATGGGAAGCTGATAGCACCTCAAGTAGCTTGCGTGGCACAGGCTTCTAGCCTGTGGGTAGCGCATAAGCTGATTGCTGATTGCTGATACGCGACACGCTGAATGCTGATTGCTGATAACTTACAACTTAAGTAATACCAGCAGGAATCTGACTATCAACCTCTTGAGGTTCTAGCACCCTGTCGATCAGACCATACTCTTGGGCTTGGTGAGGTGTCATGTAAAGGAACCGATCCATATCCTTGGCAATTTTTTCTTGGTCTTGACCGGTATTGCGAGACAAGATATTGAGCATCGTCTTCTTATTGGTCAGAACTTCTTGAGCACGAATTTGGATATCCGTGGCTTGACCCTGGGCATAACTCCTGGGCTGATGTAGGACAATAGTGGCATTGGGTAAACTTGCCCGACAGCCTTTGGTTCCTGCGGAGAGGAGCATCGCTGCCATCCCAAGGGCTGAACCAATACAAATAGTGTGGATAGGGGGCTTGATGTAATTTATGGTGTCACAGATGGCAAAGGCTTCGGTTTCAAAACCCACGGGTTGGCCATCGTAACGGGATGTGCCGGTGGAATTGATGTAAATTTTAATGGGCTTGTCTGGGTCGTCGTACTGTAAATACAACAGTTCGGCAATAATTAATTCTGTTACCGCACTCACCAAGGGCATACCCAAATATACAATCCGCTCACTTAACAACAGCGAGGGTAAGTCTGGTGGCGGTGTCCGCTGGGCAGGTCTACCATAGTAGGTGGATTGAACAGCCTGGATGGGTCGTTTCATGATATTTGGGGCTGCAATAATGGCACTATCTTTAACCAGTGTAGCTTGCCATACTTTCTTCGTGATTTTCTTCGTGTCGGTTAGCCCCCTGAAGGTTAAAAGTGTAACATAGGGGAAAACTGCCTACACCCATAATCAATTACCCTTGCTGCCTGAGGAGCTATCTAAAGTCAATAACTCACCGCTAAGTCTTTCGGCGTAGCCGAACGCGCCCCGCGTGGCCTACGGCCTCCGCTGCGCGAAAAGACTATAGCGGGAGCTTGTGAAAAGCTCATAGTTGACCAGTCTAAGTTCTATAAGAACTCCGTTATTTCCAAGAGTTAAAGTCCTACCTGGGGATGCGTAGCTAGTCCCCAGCTCTAGAACCCGGTCGTTAAACAGACCTAGTTGAGTTAAGTCAGTGCGATCAGGAAAGTACCGAGAAATAACTTTGACTAAGCTAACTTTACCCTAGCAATAGGAGGAAACACAATTATGCGTGTATTTGTACTAAATAAAAATCGACAACCTTTAGACCCCTGCAAACCGGCGAGAGCTAGAATTATACTTTCGACAGGCAAAGCTAAGGTCTATCGTCGTTACCCATTTACTATAATTTTAACGGAGGAAATAGAAGAGCCAATAACTCATACTCATCAGCTCAAAATAGACCCTGGTGCAAAAACAAGTGGTTTGGCCATTGTTCAAAATAGCAGAGTGGTTTGGGGAGGTGAACTTACCCATAGAGGCTTTCAAATTAGAGACGCTTTGACTTCTCGTAGACAGTTAAGGCGCGCCCGTCGCAATCGTAAAACTCGGTATCGCAAGCCCAGGTTTCTTAACCGACCATGGTCAGAAGGCTGGTTAGCTCCTAGTCTGATGTCTAGAGTTTACAACATTTTAACTTGGGTCAAAAAACTAACTCGTTTATGTCCCATTACAGGGTTCTCTCAAGAGTTGGTTAGATTTGATACTCAGAAACTGCAAAATCCTGAAATATCTGGGATCGAGTATCAGCAAGGTACGCTTTACGGTTACGAGCTTCGAGAGTATCTACTTGAAAAATGGAATCGTAAATGTGCTTACTGTGGGACAACAGATACTCAGTTAGAGATTGAGCATATCAAGCCATTATCTAAAGGCGGTTCTGATAGAGTTTATAATTTAGCTATCGCGTGTCATTCATGTAATCAAGCTAAGTCTAATCAGGAGGTTGAGCATTTCTTGTCTGGAAAGCCTGATGTCTTGAGGCGGGTTAAAGCTCAAGCAAAACGACCTTTAGCTGATGCGGCATCTGTTAATGCGACTCGCTGGAAGTTGTACCATGAACTAAAATCTATTGGGTTGCCTGTCGAAGTTGGTAGCGGCGGATTGACTAAGTTTAACCGATGTCGCCAAAACCTCCCTAAGACTCATTGGTTAGATGCTGCAAACGTCGGAAAAATTGAAACATTGGTTATCGAAGTAACCCATCCTTTGATAATTACCGCCAAAGGTCACGGCACTCGTCAACTTTGTCGAACCAACAAGTACGGATTCCCCATTCGTTACTGCTCAAGAACCAAAGTGCATAAAGGGTTCCAAACAGGGGACATTGTTCGTGCTGTGGTAACTAAAGGTAAAAAAATAGGTACTTACGTGGGGAGAGTCGCAACTCGAAAATCGGGTTCTTTCAATATCTCCACTAAATCAGGATTAGTACAGGGAATTAGCCACAAATATTGTCAGTTTATTCACAGAAAGGATGGTTATGCTTATACGATTTAAACCCTGTCCTCCCTTTCCTCTCACCGCTAAATCAAAGATTATAGCGGGAGACGACCGGGAGGCGGACAGATGAAAGTTGGTTTGCACCCAGCCCTTAACGATACTAATATTGATGCTAATCAACCGAGTAGTCAGCGTCAATTATCCGTGGCGATTTCTGCGATCGCTGCTTCCTCTAGTCGAAGTGTACCCTTGAATTTGTGTCTGGTACTCGACCACAGTGGCTCCATGCATGGGCAGCCCCTGGAAACTGTCAAGCAAGCAGCAGTGGGGTTAATTGAGCGCCTGCAACCGGATGACCGCCTCTCGATTGTGGCCTTTGACCACAGAGCCAAAGTGCTAGTTCGCAATCAACCGATGGGCAACCTAGACCAAATCAAACGAAAGATTAACCGACTTGCGGCTGATGGGGGTACCGCCATTGATGAAGGTCTAAAGCTAGGGGTTAAAGAATTAATTAAAGCTAAACAAGACACGGTATCTCAGGTGTTTCTGCTCACTGATGGGGAAAACGAACATGGAAATAATGAAAGCTGCATAAAATTAGCTGAACTGGCTGCTGAAAATAACTTGACTATCAACAGTCTGGGATTCGGTTCCAACTGGAACCAAGATATTTTGGAAAAAATTTCGGATATTGCTACTGGTAGCTTGTCTTACATTGAAGAACCAGAGCAAGCCCTGAGTGAGTTTGCACGTTTGTTCAACCGCATGCAGTCTGTTGGCTTAACTAATGCTTATCTGTTGTTGGATTTAATGCCAAAAGTGAGGTTAGCAGAACTTAAACCCATTGCCCAAGTAGAACCAGATGCCATTGAACTCCCAGCACAATCAGAAGGCAATCGCTTTATGGTACGTTTGGGAGATTTGATGACTGATTCAAAACGGGTGATTCTCGCTAACTTGTATGTTGGTAAAATGCCAGAGGGTCGTCAAACCATTGCCCATGTACAAGTCAGATATGATGACCCATCCAGTGGTGGACAAGAGTTACTCTCGGAAATCGTGCCAGTTCAGGCAAATTTCCAGGAGGGTTATCAACCAGTTCCCAATCCTGAGGTACAGAAGCATATTCTAGCTTTAGCTAAATACCGTCAGACTCAAATTGCGGAAACGAAATTACAGCAGGGCGATCGCGCTGGGGCTGCCACCATGTTACAAACTGCGGCAAAAACGGCTATCCAGATGGGGGATAAAGGAGCCGCAACAGTACTGCAAACCAATGCTACGATTTTGCAAACTGGGGAAGACCTCTCAGAAGCTGATCGTAAGAAAACCAGAATTGTGTCTAAGACTCTGTTACAAGAGTGATCAATTGCAGGAGTAATCAAAAGGGTAGGGCATGATGCTTGCCCCCCTTTGCCAAAATATTTGCTTATACCAACAGGAATTACCCAGTCAGTCCTGTCCACACATATTGCTACACATCGGATCAGCCTATAAACTCCTCATCTAAAGGCTGACCGAAAACCCTGAGGGCGCAAGCCCCTAAATTCTATTTATGGGGTTAGCCCGAACAGGAATTTATTCCCTAACTGTTCGGGCGTCTTTTTTCTAACTTGGTAAGGTTCCAGATCTTCCCAGGAACTCTAGGTACTCAGATAAGCTCAACCCCGAACTGGCTGCCAAACGTTTCAGTCCCCGCCAACCAGTCTCAGTAGCCTTGATACTGTAACTTTTCTTTGCCTCTTCGTGCAATCTAGGTCTTCCTACTTTTCTTTTGATTTGTTCAGACATTTTACTTGACATTATAATTTAAGGGGTCTATAATTAGAGTAGCACTAAAACAGGTCGAGTAGATACAACAAAAGGAGGTGATGTGCGAGTGTTGGTCATGGAGTTCAAAGCTATTCTAAAAAAGCCTCAAGAATTAGCAGTAAATGAAGCTATTAGAACGGCTCGTTTTGTCCGGAATAAGGTACTTCGGTATTGGATGGACAATCGCGGAGTAAAGAAGAAAGAGCTCTATCGCTACAACACTCAACTAAGGGATGAATTTGAATTTGTTAAAGATCTAAACAGTCATGCTTGTCAAGCCTCTGTCGAGAACGTAGAGCGTGCTATTAAACGTTTTTTTGACAATTGCAAGAAAAAAGTGCCCGGCAAAAAAGGGTACCCTCGCTTCAAGAAACATTCTAGATCAGTCGAATACAAGCAGTCCGGGTGGAAATTATCCCCAGACAAGAAGTCTATAAACTTTACCGATAAAAAAGGGATCGGTAAGGTTAAGCTCAAGGGTACATGGGACTTGTGGCGTTTCGATTCGGCAAAGCCGACGCTACGCGAACAGAAGTTGATAAAGCGCGTTAGGATAGTCCAAAGAGCTGATGGTTATTATGTTCAGTTTTGTGTCAAAATAGATAACTTAAAGCGACTAGGAGCTACTGGATTCACTGTCGGGTTAGATGTCGGACTAAAAGAGTTTTACACTGACTCTGATGGTTATTCAGAACCTAATCCTAGGTTTTATCGCAAAAGCGAAAAACGATTAAAGTTTTACCAACGTCGGGTCTCCCGAAAAAAGAAAGGCTCATCTAACCGTAAGAAAGCCGTCAATAGATTAGGTAGACATCACCTTAAAATAAGTAGGCAGCGTGAAGAACATGCCAAGAGACTGGCACGTTGCGTAATCCGGTCTAACGATCTGGTCGCCTATGTTCGCGCAGCGTGCCGAAGGCAAGATTTGAGGATCAAAAATCTAGTTAAAAACCACTGTCTCGCCAAATCTATTAATGATGCAGGTTGGTACAAGTTCAGGGAGTGGCTGGAATATTTTGGGCAAAAGTTTGGTCGGATAACTGTTGCAGTTAATCCTGCCTATACAAGCCAGAATTGTTCCAGCTGTGGTGAAGTGGTCAAGAAGTCATTATCAACTCGAACCCATGTCTGTAAATGTGGGTGTCGGTTAGATTCGCCGAAGGCGACGCTACGCGAACGCGACCATAATGCCGCTAAAAACATCCTAACTAGAGCCTTAAGTACCGTGGGGCACACGGGAACTTTACTTAACGCTTGGGGAGATCTGTCCTCTACTTTTCCTGACTCCGGTTTGGTTAAGCAAGACGGGTCTATGAACCAAGAATCCCCCTGATTCTATCAGTGGGGAGTGTCAATAGGATCGGGCTGGGGGGATGCCATCTATGCCTAAAGATATAGACCGAAAGTAATAACTTAAACACTTATACTTAAACCCTTAGACGTAAACACTTAGATTCAAACACTTATAAATAAGGATTAGCAGCCATTATTGGGTTTTATCGGCGTAATTAGCAGTAATTACGCCTATTTACTGCTGTTTAATATTCACACCTTAGGCTTTTTACCTTTTTATAGGGTTTTTACACCTGAACCTGTACGGTCAACCCTACAGCCAGTCCCTGTCAAGCTATTGCAACAAAAATTTACAAAGTGTTATATTTATTTACATAAAGACGAAAGGAGAAAAAACCAAATGACTTTCAGCACTGACACCATTACCAAGTCCACTATGTACACCACCGTTGATGAAACTGGAGTGCTCAATAACTACGCCCCTGAAACCGAGATTTACTACGCAGATTTCCCAACACCCGAACAGCAACGTAATTATATTTCCCAAGGTG
>NZ_JAAHHZ010000087.1:0-27751 GCF_010672005.1 Moorena sp. SIO4A5
TATGCTGACATTCGCCCACTATCGCTTTAAGGAATTCTTGAAGCACAAAGCTCAAGAGACCGGGAAGACGGTGGTGGATGTCTGTGAAGCCTATACTAGTAAGACTGTTAGTTGGACAGGTGAATTGGTAAATATAGGCGGAAGTCGCATTATTAAATCACTAGTTGATGGCCGAAGGATGGATCGGGACATTAACGGCGCTCGTGGGATATTCTTGCGAGCCTTGGTAGATACACCCTGGTTGAGAAATCAACTTGCATTAGTGAGCCAAGATTTACTTTTGGTAGATTCTGGTAGCTAAAAAGTATCGGATCAGATCTAAGATCAAGTCCAGTTATATAACTGATTCCCGATTCCCGATTCCCGATTCCCGATTCCCAATTCCGATTCACTCTGCAGCCAGAAACTCCAAATAACTACCACTCAACTCCTTGACTGCCAACTCATAAAACTGCTTACCATGTTGCGGTGTTGCTAAGGCTGGATTAGACCCCATACGACCATCGGGATAACGGCGACGAAAATCTGCGGCTCCATAAATGGGGTGTCCAGACGCAACGGTTTCTGAGAGGGGTGCTTGTTTAATCGCTTCGGGATAGACATATTGGGTAAGTGCTACCTCAGAAGGAGTAGCATGGGAACCTTCTTGATCCCCATACAATTCCTTAGCTAATTTATATACAGAACGGCACATAAACCAATTAGCTAGCCGACACTGAACCGTTTCCCCATTAGGAATCTGTAAATCACTCAAGTGGGCGTAACTTTCAGAAAACGCTGCTTTAAGGGTAGCGATATTACCCCCATGACCATTGATAAAGAAAAACTTGGTAAACCCAGCTCTAGTCAAGCAAGTCAGGTAGTCTTTGAGCACCTGAATTAATGTACTAGGTTTCAAGCTGATGCTACCGGGAAAAGCCGTGTGGTGTAGCGCCATCCCGACATTAATGGTTGGAGCAACTAGGGCATTGGTTGCTTCAGAGACACCTTTTGCGATCGCTTCTGCACATATTGCGTCGGTGCCAATCAAACCAGTTGGTCCATGTTGTTCCGTTGAACCAATGGGCAGAATAATCCCTGGTGATTGCTTTAGGTAAGCTTCAATTTCTGTCCAAGTACTCAAGTGTAACAGCATGGTTAATCCTCTTAGAGGGTTAGTAGTTGTGATATCTGCCAAACCTCTCGTTTCAAGTAGGTGTAGAGGTTGAAGGTTATAAGGTTGAAGGTTGAACGTGATTGCGTGGCCAATAGGCCAAGGTTATAAGGTTGAAGGTTATAAGGTTGAACGCGATTGCGTGGCCAATAGGCCAAGGTTTTGTTTGCATATCATATAGCACTACCCATTAATATTAGGACATTCCTAAACTCCGAAACTTAGTCATAGCTTACTTTTGACTTCTGACGCAAGAACCTTGCTGACTTGCGCGTAGCGCTATACTACCTGGGATTTTCGGTTAATTTTCTCTCAATTAGGCAAAATGGCTCCATAATCTATCCGCAGCCAGATAAGATTGTGGTAAAAATAAGGTTAATTGATGATTAAGTCAATATTCTGATTGACAGATGCGTGGTACTACTTGTATATCTTGACGTGTAACCTCAGTTACCAACTTTTCTTACTTTATGCTTGCTCTCGACATACCCCACAGTACTTCCACTTCTGAGCTGACAAAGGCTAAACAAGTCTTAGTGGTGGAAGACGAAGAACTAATCCGAGAAATGATCGTCCTAGCCCTGGAAGAAGAAGGTTACGAGGTATTCAGTGCTGCGGACGGTGCTACAGCTTTGAGTATGCTTCAGGATACCGATCAAACTGGTTACTCTGTGGATTTGCTCATATTAGACCTAATGTTACCTCAGGTTAATGGTTTAGATCTGTGTCGGTTGCTACGTTATCGAGGAAATCCCATTCCTATCCTGATTCTGAGTGCCAAAGCTAGTGAAACGGATCGGGTTTTAGGTTTGGAAGTTGGTGCAGACGACTACCTCACTAAACCGTTCAGTATGCGGGAGTTGATTGCTCGTTGCCGAGCCTTAATTCGTCGCCAACACTTGAATGGTATGACTCCAACACCAGTGCAGCAATTCCGAGAGATCAAGCTGTACCCCCAAGAGTGTCGGGTGATGGTTCGGGGAGAAGACGTTAATTTATCTCCCAAAGAGTTTCGACTTTTGGAGTTATTTATCAATAATCCCCGCCGAGTTTGGTCTCGGGAGCAATTAATTGATCAAGTATGGGGAATGGATTTTGTGGGAGATACTAAAACCGTCGATGTTCATATTCGCTGGTTACGGGAAAAATTAGAGGAAGACCCTAGTAAACCAGAATACCTGATCACTGTACGCGGTTTTGGTTATCGGTTTGGATAAATAATCAAGGATAGAGAAAGGATAGAGAAAGGATAGAGAAAATATCAAGAATCAAGGATAAATAATGAATGAAATATGAAGCATAGATAAAGGATAAAGTAGTATAAAGTACGAAGTCCTTCATACTTCATATTGTTTTTTTGTTATGATAATCCTAGCATTTTTACTAGGTCTGGCTTTGGGAATTGGGCTGTGGCTGTGGCAGCAGCACCAACTCAAACGACGGCTACAGCAAATGCTGGGAACACTACAGGCGGATGCTACCAGCAACTCGTTGTCGGCAGTTTCTCGTTTGCGGCAAGCGATCGCAAGAGCCAATCATCAACGAGAACAGATCGAGCAAGAACTGCAAACGTGGCAGGGAGTAGTTCAGGTAGCACCCTTAGGTTATTTTCTGGTGGATGAAGAAAACCAGTTACTCTGGTGCAACCAGCAAGCGCGTCAGTTATTACATATTCATCACTGGGAATCAGGAGAAATCCGGTTATTCCTGGAGTGGGTGCGTTCCTACGAATTAGATCAGCTGATTCAAACTACCCGTCAGCAGCAGCAACCTGGGATCTGTGAATGGGTATTTCACCCCAGTTGCTTAAATGGGGAGGCCATGGGTGAAATGCGATCGCTTTATCTAAGAGCTTCCAGTTGGCCATTACCCCATAAACAAGTTGGTGTGTTTCTGGAAAACCAACAACCTTTGGTAGAACTGGCTGAGTCTCGCAACCAGTGGTTTGGGGATTTAGCCCACGAACTAAGAACCCCTTTAACCTCCATTAGTTTAGTGGCGGAAACCTTACAGAGCCGTCTGGAGCCTCAGGAAAGCCGCTGGGTCGAGAAAATGCTCGCAGAAGTCAAACGGCTGATTCAGCTTGTGGAAGATTGGCTGGAAATTAGTAAACTCAAGCAAGACCCCACTCTACATCTTAACTGTCAATCCATAGAACTAAAGAGTTTAATTTTTAGGGTCTGGCAAACCTTAGAACTCCTAGCCCAACAGAAAGACTTAACCCTTGCCTATAATGGACCTAATCAAGTGTATCTGCAAGCTGATCCCTCTCGCCTGACTCAGGTGTTTCTGAATTTATTTGACAACAGTATTAAACACAGCCCATCTCAGGCTGCCATTCGAGTTGAGGTTAATGCTATATCTTCCCAGAAGGCGGCTGTTTGCGATACTTGGATTCAAATTAAGGTGATCGATGCAGGAGATGGTTTTGCCGAGTCAGATTTACCCCGTGTCTTTGAGCGACTTTACCGGGGAGATCAGTCAAGAGCCAGAGAGCAGACTAATTATAGTAATGGAGACTCCTTACCTGTTCGTGGTGGCAGTGGTCTAGGACTATCCATTGTGCAGCAAATTATTGAAGCTCACGGTGGCTCTATCCTAGCCAGCAATCACTGGGAAACAGGTGGTGCCTGTATAGAAATTGCACTTCCAGATACCACCAAAGGTTGATTCAATTTGCTATTACTTAGTGTTATAGTGTCTTATCCTGCTCGCCCTGGTAGGTTGTTTGGTTAAAGGTTAAAGGTTGAAAGTTAAAGGTTGTTCCCGTAGCGTGGCCATTCGCGTAGCGTAGCCCAAAGGCCAAGGCCAAGGTTAAAGGTTAAAAGTTGTTTGGTTGTTCCCGTAGCGTGGCCAATAGGCCAAGGTTTAATAACCTGTAACCAGCTAACCAGCTAACCAGCTAACCAGCTAACCAGCTAACCTGTATTCGGCTAACCTGTAACCCCTAAAACTTTCATTGAAATACTGCCTGTTAATTTGTTCACCGGAAGGATGGCTAAGCGCGATTGGCCTTTGGCCACGCTACGCGAACGCATCTAATCAAGATGTCCTGTTGGGCAGTTATTTATGTTAAGTGCTTTCTTACCCATGCATAAATGTAAAGGACAGGGGCTTCCAGCCTTCCCTTACCAACCCCTATTTTATGGTGAGTTTATCTTCTCCTACTAGTTCTGTCAGCAACATGTCTGAGCGTTCCCACTTCCAGCGCTCTCTGAAGCGTTTGGCACAAGATGTTCTGCGTATGGGGGCTCTGGTAGAGCAATCTTTTCGACTCAGCCATCAAGCGCTCTTTGAGCGCAATCTCGAGACTGCCCAACATCTTGCCTCTCTTGATAAGCGCATTGATGGCTACTATCACCAAATTGAGATGGAATGTGTCACGCTAATGGCTCTGCAATCTCCCGTTGCCCAAGATTTACGGCTTCTGAGTGCCTTTATGCAACTAGTACGAGATTTAGAGCGCATTGGTGATTATGCTGAAGACCTGGGAGAACTATCAATCAAGCTGTTTCCTTATCCACCCCATCCCTGTATGCCAGAGGTTGAACTGATGTCTCATCATGCCCAAGCTATGCTGGCAACAAGTTTAAAAGCCCTAGCGGATTTAGATGCCATTGCTGGGCAAACCGTCAAAAAGCTGGACGACACAGTCGATGATGCCTATGACCAAGTTTATCAAACCTTGGCCAGTCAAAGGGATATCAAGGGTGTTGTTGAACCAATTCTTTTACTGGGACTAGTGATTCGCCATTTAGAACGAATGGCTGACCATGCTACCAATATCGGTCAACGAGTCTCTTATATTGTCACTGGTCAACGTTCAGGAGTTACTCCTGGCCGTTAGGTTCACTGCTTAGATAGCAATCCAATCTGAGTTTTTACATACCATAACAAACCAAGAGGGCAACAATGGGTAAGAATTTGCTCCCCTTGCTTGTTGACGTTGCAATTAGGATTGCTATACCATATTCTAGCCAGATAATATGCTAGCCGTAAACATAAAAGCGTCCTTCTTAACCTGAGTATTACCAAAGCCTTACCTCCTCTTCAACCTCAACCGGTAAAATCTAGAGCGCACAGACAGCTATTGCTCTGTTGCTTAAAAACATTGGTATCGTACGTCACTACAATCGAGTATTTTTCTCGAAAAGCTAGCTCCTCTGAGCACACAAAAAATGATATGCTAATCCAGAGTTGTCCTATAACTAACGAATTTTAGTGGTTGTAGGAAAAAGTGACGGACTGCGTTGAGTCCAATCGTGTTGTCTACTAGGTGTGAGGTTGATTGAGAAATCATGTCAACAGTTTTTTGGAATACGATCAAATATAGTCCCGCTGTGCTAGGGGCTTCACTGCTGGTGGCTAACAGCGCCTATGGTGCTCCCAGCCTTGAGGAATCTTCTACTGAAGCTCAAGTGGCTCCACAAGAGCTAACCGTTGCCCAGGCTACTGGTGAGTCTAACTCGGAAATTCTACAACAAATCAATATCTACAACAACGAGGGCAAGGATGTAGATTCGATAGACCAGGTCACCAGTGTTTCCCAACTGCGGGACGTATCTCCTGGTGACTGGGCCTATGAAGCTTTGCGCTCTCTGGTAGAACGGTATGGCTGTATTGCTGGTTATCCTAACCGCACATTCCGTGGAAACCGGGCAACTACCCGTTATGAGTTTGCGGCTGGTTTGAATGCTTGCTTGAACCAGATTGAGCGGTTAATTGCAGCTAGCACCGCTGACTTTATTACCCGGGAGGACCTGGAAACCCTGCAACGGCTGATTCAAGAGTTTGAATCCGAATTGGCTACCCTAGGGGCACGGGTGGATAACCTAGAAGGTCGGGTGGCTTTCCTAGAAGACCATCAGTTCTCTACCACCACCAAACTCAAAGGGGAGGTTCTGTTTACCTTCGCTGGTGCCTTTGGGGATGAAAAAGCTGATGGTAGTGGAGATGGTATTGATGAAAACATTACCTTAAGTAACCGGGTACGTCTGAACTTCGATACCAGCTTCACCGGTAAAGACCGGTTGAGAACTCGTTTGCAGGCAGGAAACTTTACTAGTCTCGCTGGTGTGACTGGTACCGACATGGCTCGCTTGGGTCATGATGCCGGTGGTGGTAACGATGTTGAGATTAATGACTTGTACTACCGTTTCCCGATTGGTAAGAAATTCAGGGGTTATGTGGGAACCTCTGGCCTTGACTTGAATAACATTTTCAACCCGACCAACCCCTTCCTGGGAAGCAGTGGCAGTGGTGGCTTATCCCGGTTTGTCCGCCGTAACCCCCTAACCCTTCGCGGAGCAGAGGGAGCTGGTGCCGGTTTCAGCTATAAATTTAGTGATGCCTTGAAACTATCAGTACTTTATCTAGCTGATGATGGTGATGCGCCTAATCCCGGTGAGGGCTTAGGATTGTTCAATGGTTCCTATAGTGCTGGTGCTGAACTGGCTATTTCACCGATTGATAACTTGGATCTATCTTTGATCTACGTCCGTAGCTACCAGCGAGAAGGGGATATCAATCTTTCCGGTAGCACTGGTAGTCCCTTAGCTAAGCGCCCCTTCGGCAATGGCGTGCCTACCTCGGCTAATCGCTTAGGAGCACAAGCCAGTTTTCGCCTGACCGAACAAATTCATCTCGGCGGTTGGTTTGGTTATATTGATGCTGAAGCGGAAGATGATAATGGTACGGTGGAAGAGGGTGACAATGCTGACATTGTCACTTGGGCAGCCAACCTGTCTTTCATCGATTTTGGCAAAGAGGGAGCTGTGTTCAGTATTGCCGGGGGTATGCCACCTAAGGCTACCGACATTGATGGTGCTAGTGACGATGATGATACTTCCTACCTGATTGAGGCACAGTACAAATTCCCGATTACCAAGAACATCCTGATTACTCCAGGAGCCTACGTGATTTTCAATCCTAATCACGATGATGACAATGATACGATTTGGGTTGGAGCAATCCGTACCACTTTTAAGTTCTAGGGAAACATTGTAGGTAAAAATTCTAGGTAAAAATTCTAAGGTTTGCTAGTAAGGTATCTGCTGTCAGTGATCAGCAGATACCTTACTAGTTTAGGACTAGTTTAAGAGAAAGCCTTACCTCCCCTTCAACCTTACTCCCTATAATCGCACTTCCCACAGAAACCCATTACTCTGTTGCTTAAGAAAATTGGTATTTTAAGTGACTAAAATCGAGGATGAGTATCTTTCTCGAAAAATCACACAAAAAATGATATCTTAATCCAGAGTTGTCTTAGACCTAACTAATTTTAGTGGTTATAAGGAAAAAATTGCGGACTCAGTTGAGTCAAATCGTGTCGTCTACTAGGTGTGAGGTTGATTGAGAAATCATGTCAACAATTTTTTGGAATACGATCAAATATAGCCCCGCTTTGCTAGGGGCTTCACTGCTGGTCGCTAACAGTGCCTATGGTGCTCCCAGCCTTGAGGCATCTTCTACTGAAACTCAACTGGCTCCACAAGATCTAACCGTTGCCCAGGCTACCAGTGAGTCTAACTCGGAAATTTTAAAACAAATCAATATCTACAACAACGAGGGCACGGATGTCGATTCCATCGACCAGGTCACCAGTGTTTCCCAACTGCGGGACGTATCTCCTGGTGACTGGGCCTATGAAGCTCTGCGCTCTCTGGTAGAACGCTATGGTTGTATCGCTGGTTATCCTAACCGCACATTCCGTGGAAACCGGGCAACTACCCGTTATGAATTTGCGGCTGGTTTGAATGCTTGCTTGAACCAGATTGAGCGGTTAATTGCGGCGAGCACGGCGGATTTTATTACCCGGGAGGACCTGGAAACCCTGCAACGGCTGATTCAAGAGTTTGAATCCGAATTGGCTACCCTAGGGGCACGGGTGGATAACTTAGAAGGTCGGGTGGCTTTCCTAGAAGACCATCAGTTCTCAACTACCACCAAACTACAAGGGGAGGTGATCTTTACCTTCGCTGGTGCCTTTGGGGATGAACAAGCTGATGGTAGTGGGAATGATATTGATGAAAACATTACCTTAAGCAACCGGGTACGTTTGAACTTAAATACCAGCTTCACCGGGAAAGACCGGTTGAGAATTCGTTTGGAGGCAGGAAACTTTACTCAACTCAGTGATGTGACCGGTACCGACATGGCTCGCTTGGGTCATGATGCGGATAGTGGCAACGATGTTGAAATTCCTGACGTGTTCTACCGTTTCCCCATTGGTACAAAAACCACGGCTTATGTGGGAACATCTGGGCTTGCCTTGGATGACCCTTTTGACCCGATAAACCCCTTCCTGGAAAGCAGTGGCACTGGTGGCTTATCGCGGTTTGTCCGCCGTAACCCTGTAACCCATCGCGGACCAGAGGGGGCTGGTGCCGGTTTAACCTATGAATTTAGTGATGCCTTGAATCTATCACTACTTTATCTAGCTGATGATGGCGATGCGCCTAGTCCTGCTGAGGGAGATGGATTGTTCAATGGTGCCTATAGCGCTGGCGCTCAATTGGGTATTTCCCCGATTGATAACTTGGAGATATCTTTGACCTACGTCCGTAGCTACCAGCCAGGAGAGGATGTCAACCTTTCCGGTAGCACTGGTAGTGACCTGGCCAAGCAACCCTTTGGGGAGACGGCTACCTCTGCTAATCGCTTTGGAGCACAAGCTAGTCTTCGCCTGAGCTCACAAATTCACCTAGGCGGTTGGTTTGGTTATGTTGATGCGATCGCAGAAGATGATAATGGTGCGGTGGAAGAAGGTGACAATGCTGAAATCTTAACTTGGTCAGCTAACCTGTCTTTCCTGGATTTAGGCAAAGAGGGAGCTGTGCTGAGTTTTGCGGGAGGTGTGCCACCTAAGGCTACGGAAATTGATGGTGCTGATGAAGATAATGATACTTCTTACCTGATTGAAGCACAGTACAAATTCCCGATTAGCAAGAACATCACGATTACTCCAGGAGCCTACGTGATTTTTAATCCTAATCACGATGATGACAATGATACGATTTGGGTCGGAGCCATCCGTACCACCTTTAGATTCTAGGTAATAGATTCTAGGGTTTGCTATTAGCTATTAGCTGTTAGTTATCAGCAGATAGTGCGTAGGGTGCGTTAGGGACCTGCTAGCCATCATTTTCACGGTAGTCAGGGTTGGGATAGCTTGTCCCGTAACGCACCACCAGCTCTAAAAGCCATCTTTCTTTAGTAACAATCATCCCGACTTCTTTTGGAGGTCGGGGTTTTTCTGTTTGAGTATCAAAATGCTAGGATTTACCCAAAACTCAGCTAACAGGTGCTCTCAATGAATGTTATTAAAATAGGATCATTTCTATCACTGGGCATTATATTCGCACTAACTGGCAATCCGGTTAATGCCCTGCCTGGTCAGAGAACTGATCAAGTTGCTGCATGGATTAACGGTCACCCCACTCTACGGCCTGGTATTGGAGATGGCTTAGTAGTTCGCAAAAGTGATACGGCTGGGGAACGATTTACCTTTCAAGCCACGGTCTTGCCTCCTGGTACCATCTCTTATCCAAAAGACCGGAGTACGATTCGCAGTGAACGCATTGCTATCCATGACCAAGTTAATGGGGTAACCCTCGAACGCCTGGAGGAATCTCTGCGCACTGTCTATGGTCCACAGATTTATCGAGATTACAATAGCGCTCAGTTTGTATATACCTATCCAACTCCTGAAATCTTAGATTTATCACGGCGAAAAAACCTACCACTGTGGTCAGCTGAACAGGGTCAACTTTTGTTAGGAGAACAATACGGCTATTGGATAGAAATAACCCAAAATGATAGCGGCAAGGCTTTCATTGGACAACTTACGGTTTTCCTGAAAGAGGATTTAGGGAAACTAGAAACAGAATTACGGGCACGGTAGGTGAGTATTAATAAGAAGGGAGTCGGGAGTCGGGAGTCGGGAGTCGGGAGTGTGGGGGGCAAGATTACTATAAGAACCCCATCTTATATATAATTATAAGGCATTTCTTGATTCAGCAACACCCGATCTTTACCTATAACCACCTCAAGCTTAGCGGCGCGAGCACCACCTGTCGGGAAAAAGGGCACTATTCGCGATCGCGTCCGCTAGAGCGCCCTAGTTCGTAAGATATGGGATGATGCAGCCAAGGTGCATCATCCCATATCTTAAGATGCGTTTGCCCTGTGGATATGGCTCTTGCTAAAATACGGTCGCTTAATTCTAAGTGGTCAGTTACACTAATCATTTTTTTCTTGAGATCGGGGAATAAGCCAGTACAACGGTTTATTTATAACTAGAACTTTCTGAAGTTGGATTAAATAATTCCCACAATCCAACAAACCCGACAAAAAACGTATAAATGCCATAGGTTATAGGATTTTTATCACAACTGTCAGCTTTAAAAGCAGCGATTAAACCTTCAATAAAATGGGAGATTAAAGCGATACTTGCTAGCCACAATGCAGAATAGAGGTTACTTGGTATAGAGCCATCATTTAGCTGTAAATAAATATACCAAATTTCTAGACATAAAGCGCAAGTAATCAAAATAATAGATGTTATTTTAATTATAGAAAATAATTGCTTGTTCATGATCAGATTATCCTGGAGTTAAACCCATAATGTAAACTCTTTTACCTATGTTACTATGATATATAAGTAGTAGGACACAAGTAAAATTAACTGTTGAAATAGGGAGCAGGGACTTCGGAGCAGGGAGCAGACGGACTTTTGGCAACTTTACACAAGTTAATACAGCGATGCAGCTTCGGAACAGGGGGTTTCCCCCACTCGCGCTTTGCATCAAGAAGTGAGGTTTATTTTTGTCCAGGTACTTAGCGTTTGTATCTGGGTTGTGAACACACGAATTGCCTTGCGCGTAGCGCTATATTCCCCCTATTCCCTACTCCCTCCTCCCTACTCCCTCCTCCCTATATAAACCTTGTAACCCGGTAAAACCATGAGATTCATCAGCCCGAAAACTGACTTTGCTTTCAAGAAAATCTTTGGCTCAGATCAGAGTAAGGATATTCTGATTTCTTTCCTAAATGCCATGATCTACTCCGGTAACTCGGTCATCCAGGATTTAGAAATTATTGACCCCTATAGTGCTGGGGATGTAGTGGATTTAAAAGACAAGCTGGTGTTTGTGGAACTTCCGAAATTTACTAAGCAACTGGAAGAGTTGGAAAGTGTGATAGATAAGTGGATCTATTTTATCAAAGAAGCGCCCAACTTAGAAATTATTCCTGACCAGCTCAGGGAAATCCCACAGCTAGAAAAAGCCTTAACTATAGCAAATCAAGCGGGGTTGAATGTCTCAGAAGTGGAAAAACTCCGCAAACAGGAGATGGCTTTGGAGGACGCGCGAGGTGCATTGAGTTTCGCGAAAAGAGAAGGACGAGAAGAAGGGGAAAGAAATTTACTATTGCGACTGCTTGAGAGCCGTTTTGGTAAACTCACAACTAATGCCTTGGCATTAATCGAAGCCTTGACCCACCAAGACCTAGAAGGTTTATCAGAAGCCATCTGGGATTTTCAGACCAGTGATGACTTACTCAACTGGCTGCAAGAGCACTCTAACTAAAAGTAGCTATAGTCAAAAAAATACTAATTAAAGTAGGGTGTGCAAAGTTCTATTATCTAAAATACTCAAAATAACCAAACTGTTTTTGCCCACCCTACAAGCTGATGAACTAGGGGGCAAGTCCTTGAAGTAGTTTATAGCGTTTTTCAATTATGTGAGGTACAGATTTACTGGTTTTAGGGAACAGGTAACAGGGAAGATTAACCCACCCCTAAACCCTCCCAGGAGGTGAAGAGGGAACAGGTAAAAAATAATGTGTACCTCATTAGGCTAAAAACCGCTATAGTCTAAACTCCATAAATTATCAATTCAAAATTAAAAAATACCCCCGAAATGAATTCAGGGGCTTGTATCCGTTGTCAACAATTCAAAATTATAAGGCTAGTAATTTTGTAAGCCGTCAGCCGTGAGCTTTTAGCTCACGCTACTTGAGGTGCTTAAAATAAACCTAGAACGAGATAATTTAATAATTCCAGATTCATGAGAATTGAGAGTCTGGGGAAAATTCCATGACTCGTGGCACAGACTTCGATACTGATAGCTGATACGCGACACGCTGATAGCTGATAGCTTATGTAATTTTGAATTTTTATTTAGCATTTTGAATTAAAAAAAATCACCTTTCCCTTAATTAACAGACCATGGATCACTAATCTCAGAATTAACAGACCATGGATCACTAATCTCAGGTATTTCCATAGCTTGTCGTCTGTGTTGCTGCTGTTGAATCCGATCAAGAGTACCAGTGGGAATAGAAGCAATCAGCTGACGAGTATAATCCTGTTTCGGTTCTCGATAAATATTGTCAGCGGGACCAATTTCTTCAATTTTGCCCTGGTTCATTACCATAATGCGATCGCTCATAAACTTGACTACACTCAAGTCATGGGAAATGAAGATATAGGTTAAGCCGAAATCCTCCTGCAATTGTTTGAGCAAATTCAGGACCTGTGCCTGTACGGAAACATCTAGAGCAGAAACGGATTCATCACAAATGATAAACTTAGGATTAAGAGCGAGTGCCCTAGCAATACAAACCCGCTGGCGCTGACCTCCAGAAAATTCGTGAGGATAGCGATTCATCCAGTCAGGATTTAAATCCACTCGCTCCAACAACTCAGCCACGCGATCGCGTTTTTCCTTACTATTACCCCCAACATCATGAATCAATAGGGGTTCCATCACTGCTTCTCCAATCTTCAGTCGTGGGTCGAGGGAACTAAAGGGATTCTGAAACACAATTTGCATTTCACGGCGTAGTTGCCGCAAACCCATACCCTTGATTTTGGTAATTTCTTGACCATCAAAGTTTACTTCTCCACCCATTGGTTCAATCAAGCGCAGCAATGTTCGTGCTAAGGTAGATTTGCCACAACCGGATTCTCCCACTAAGCCCAAGGTTTCACTAGGATAAACATCAAAGGATACTCCATTCACTGCCATCAGATAGCGTTTCGTCCCGCCAAATACGCCTCGAATGGGAAAGCCTACCTGTAAGTTACGCACCGAAACTAATGGTGGTGTAGTTGTTTGGTTGAAGGTTGTTCGCGTAGCGTGGCCTTTTGGCCAAGGTTGTTTGGTTGAAGGTTGTTTGGTTGAAGGTTGGGAGGTTGAAGGTTGGAAGCTTGAAGGTTGTTCGCCTTTAGCGTTCCCGTAGGGTAGGTTATCTGAGGAAGTTTGAAGCTGGAACCGGTCAACATTCAACCCTTTTGATTTTTCTCGGATCACCTGTTCTCCACTAGGAGTAGTTACCACCTCCATGAAGTCAGAAACAGTCGGTAGGTATGTTATAGTTTGGTCGAGAGTTGGGCGACAGGCTAATAATCCCTTGGTGTAGGGATGGTTTGGTTCAGAGAAAATTTTCCAGACATCACCCCTTTCCACAATTTTGCCTTGGTACATCACCGCTACGCTGTCAGCAATTTCCGCAATCACGCCTAAGTCGTGGGTAATAAAAATCATGGACATCCCTCGGGTATCCCGTAACTCCCTGAGCAAATCCAGAATGGTTGCCTGTACGGTAACATCGAGAGCAGTAGTGGGTTCATCAGCAATCAACACATCAGGGTTACAAGAAATTGCGATCGCAATCATGACCCGCTGCAATTGACCACCAGACAGTTCATGGGGATAGCGCTTTAATATTTCCCGTTTTTGCTGGTTAATGTGACGATTAATTAGCCGTTCCCCCGGTATAGCTTGACCAGGGTTCTCCCGACGGAATTCCTCTAGAAAAGTCTCCCTCAATTGTTGGTCGCTAGGGAGTAGCTTGACCTCTTGAAGACGAGCCATGGCTTGACGCCTTGCTTCTTTTAGGGAAACATCCTGGTGTTGCAGAATTGCTTCTGTCAGTTGAAACCCACAGGTATAAACTGGGTTAAGGGAGGTCATCGGTTCTTGAAAAATCATCGAGATTTGACCACCCCGGTAGGACTGTTTTTGATCAGGACTCACCCCTAGTAAATCCACCCCTTTTTCCCGAGTTGAGGGTCGGAAATAAATCTCGCCATTGGTAACCTTACCAGGATAGGGGATCAAACCCATTATGGCCAAAGACGTGACTGATTTCCCAGAACCTGACTCCCCCACAATTCCTAGGGTTTGTCCTCGACGCAGTTGAAAGTCAATGCTGTCAACGGCTGTGACCTGTTTTACATCGGTTTGGAATTGGACTTTCAGATTACGGACGTCAAGAACATTGTCAGTCATGGCATTCAAGAGGATTAAGTTAGCAGACTTAACTTAAATCATACAAAACTTGACTCTAGGGTTTACTCCCTACGTCAGCTATCAGCTGTTTTCTATCTTCAATCAGATCGATCTGGCTGCTACCTGGGAAGTAAGTATTCAGCTTATGTCCATAGCGCACGGTATTTGAGGTGCTTTTGAATAAAAGAGGTTTGTCAAGGATTTGTTGATAATTTTTAATTAAATCACCAAGGTCTTGCTGTGATTGCTATTTGGTAATTTGCATTTCTCTACCAGAGGGAAAATTAACCTTTGATCGTTGTCTGTAAAAGTTGGCGATATGCTCTGCTGGGCTGTATGCGATCGCTAACTAGATAACGCCCTTCCTAAAATTATAAAAGTCTCAAACGTTATAATTAGCAAACCATTAAATATTTGATCATGATTTATCACTAGATTGGTGATAAGTTTTTATGATATATTTGGAAATGCTATATTGACATACTCCCGGCGCTGAATCAGAGATTACAGCGCGGGATTCTCACAAACAGTGATTCTTGACTCAGCGACACCACTTACTGTTTCAGGTTGCCCATCTACAGCAGAGGTGGTAGTCTCCTCAAGCGTTCCCGAATACTCGGAGGTTCCTGAATGCCCTTCAGTACCTGTATTCCACTCAATGCCTAGAATCTTCATGCCCTTCTTTAAAATGTTTAATGCTGCATTTGTATCACGGCAAATTTCTGTCTGGCATTTAGGACATTGATGAGTTCTAGTGCTGAGAGATTTCTTCACTCGATGACCACAATGTGAACAATCTTGAGATGTATAATTCGGTGCAACAGCAATCACTGTTTTATCCCAAACTTTCCCAAAATAGTCTAACCATTGAGTGAATTGATACCACGAAGCATCAGAAATTGACTTAGCCAAGTGATGATTTCTGACCATGTTTTGTATCTTGAGGTCTTCATAGACAACCACATCGTTAGAGTGGACTACGCACCGAGCTAACTTCACTGCCCAGTCTTTACGCTGCCTTTGAACCTTCAAATGTGCTTTACCCAGTCTAATTCTGGCTTTGTGGTAGTTGTTTGATTGAGGCTTCTTGCCTTTGAAAAACTTTCTTGACAGCCGCCGCTGTAGTTTCTTAATCCGCTTCTCAGCTTGTCTTAAATACTTGGGATAGATGGCAGAATTGTCATTTTGGTCTTTGTAGAAATACTTCAACCCTAAGTCAATACCGACAACATTTCCAGTATAGTTTCCCGCTTCAAAGCGACTGGCATCAAAGCAGAATTGAGCATAATATCCATCAGCCCGTCTAACCACTCGTACCCGGTTAATTTTAAGTCTGAATAAGTCCTCTCTGGTTTGATGATTACAGAATAGAGAAAACCGACCCGCTTTAAATCCATCAGTGAAATTAATGGTTAAACAGTCCTCTGAAAGTTTCCAGCCAGAGGTTTTATACTCAACTGATCGAGAATACTTTTTGAACTGAGGATAACCTTTGTTTTTGGCTCCTTCACGACAACGACGATAGAAGCTAGATATTGAATTCCAAGCCCTTTCTCCTGAAGCTTGACGAGCCATTGAGTTAAGCTTTTTAGCAAAAGGGAATTGTTGGGCTAACTCTTTGCATAAACGAGAGATACGAGATTTGTCCACATCTGGCTCGTCTAGCCATAGTCTAACTGCCTTATTCCTAATGAACTGTGCAGTCCTTATAGCTGAGTCAAGTCTTGCATATTGAGACTGAGAACCGTTTAATAATTTAGCTTCGCGTACAATCATGATAAAATTTTATCATAAACAAACCCTGATAAACATAGATACTGCATTCTTTTTTATTGGTCGGAATTCATCTCACCGCCAAATCAGAGATTATGGCGGGAGATGAATTCCGACATTTAAGGTAAATGTGGCGTAGGGTAGGTTAGGAAGCCGCTCACCCTGATTTTATTAGTAGCCAGTGTTGGCACATTCTGTCCGGGAATGAAATGGGCAAGATGCCCGTTCCACCAAGATGCCCGTTCCACCAAGATGCCCGTTCCACCAAGATGCCCATTCCACCCACCAGCTCAAACAGCTTTTAGGAGATGCACCCCTTTCGGATTTATTTACAATAATAATCTCTAGTTCCTTTAGCATCCAGGGAGTCTCCCAGGCGATTCAAAGCATGAACATAAGCAGCTGTGCGCATGGAAACCGCTAGCTCCTGAGAAAGTGACCAAATTGTTTCGGTTTCTTCCACCATTTTCTCTTTCAGACGCTGATGGACTTCATCGAGCTTCCAATAGTGTCCACTCCGGTTTTGTAACCATTCAAAATAGCTAACGGTGACACCTCCAGCATTAACCAATATGTCAGGAAAAACATAGATGCCTTTTTCTTCCAAACGATTGTCAGCTGTCGAGGTTACTGGTCCATTCGCTACTTCAAAGATATAGTTTGCTCTGATATTATCAACGTTTTCTTCAGTGATTTGATTTTCCAAAGCAGCAGGAATCAAGACATCCACATCTAAGGCTAAAAGGTCTTGATTAGTAATGACTTCATGCTCAACAATATTGCAAACGCTACCTTTACAGTAAACGGCTTTAATGCCTTGACTCGATGTTTTATATTGGCGAATACTAGGAATATCTAAGCCTTTTTTGGCATAAATACCCCCTTGAGAATCACTGACAGCCACAACTTTATAACCAGCTTTAGCTAACAGTTGCGCTATCACAGCACCAGCATTACCAAATCCTTGCACGGCTACGGTGGTATTTTGAGGCAGTTGGTCAAATTTGGGCAAAATGGATTCAATCACAAAAAACGCGCCAGTGGCGGTAGCGGTATCGCGACCAATACTTCCTCCCAAGGCCAAGGGTTTACCTGTGACGACCCCTGGACTGATTTGACGGCGAATGACGCTGTATTGATCCATCATCCAACCCATAATCATGGAGTTGGTGTAAACGTCGGGAGCGAGAATGTCAATATCAGGCCCAATGAAATCTGCGATCGCATCGATGTAACCACGACTTAACCGTTCCAACTCCAGCTTCGATAAGGCTTTAGGATTTAGAGTAATTCCCCCTTTGCCACCCCCGAAAGGCAAATTTAAGGTAGCACATTTAAAGGTCATCCAAAAGGCTAAGGATTGGACTTCATCTAAACAAACATTGGGATGGTAGCGCACTCCCCCTTTTGCTGGTCCCCTGGTGGTGTCATAGCGAACCCGATAGCCCTGAAACATCTGTAACGAGCCATCATCCATGCGGACTGGGATGGAAACGCTCAAACTAGATTTGGGATATTTTAAGCGTGCGATCGCATCCTCCGAAATTGACACATATTTCAGTGATTTATGCAATCGTTTACTGGCATCAGCAAATAATGACTCAGACATGGCCTTATTTCTCCAGCTAACAAAATTTACCATTTACCCAGTCCTGGTTATTTAATTTAATCACAGAAAAAGTGTATATTTTGTTACATTATGCTAAGCTTTACTGGTTTAGACTAAACCTCTTGCCAAACTCACGACGCTCATGATTGCACTCCTCGCCGCCCTCTCAGCTTCCGCTGCGGCAGGAATGAGAATTGCCCTGCCCCTGTTGGTGATTGGTTTGCTCCACAGTGACCAACTCTGGTCGAAGGTACCGTTACTGTCACAGATTCATCCCCCAGTCTTGCTGACTATCTTGACAATTTGGTCATTGGTGGAGCTATTTGCCTCCAAAAATCTATTAGGACAGCGAGTCTTGCAAATAGTTCAGCTACTTTTAAGTCCTCTAGTAGGGGCAATTCTTGGTATTGCTGTGACTCAGTTTGCTGAAGAACTAACGGGATTTGTCTGGGTGGTGGGTATTGTCGGCGGCTTATTAGCCTTTGTACTCCAGTTAGTTCAAGTGGGATGGTTCTACCGTTTGCGTGGCTTACCTCTGTGGGTAGTGTTTCTTCAGGATTTTCTGTGCGTAGTTTTGATAATTTTGGCTTTTGATGCTCCTGAACAAGGAGGATTAATCGCTTTACTGCTACTGTGGTTAGCCATTCGCAGTGCTAAGCATTGGTATCGTTGGTATTTTCGAGGTAAGCGTTCCCGTATCAGTGATCAAAGCCATGACCAGAATCCTGACTGACGCGGATAACTTTTAGGCGAGAATTCCTGCGCTATATTCGTGGTTGGTGAGGGTCTCTTGGCAGAGCCGTTTTTAGGTCTTTTGGATATCGTTCAGGATTACCCATGATCTTGAGCTTTGACAGCCTGTAGCACTTTTAACATTGTATCCGCTGCCTCAACCGCATCATAAGGCGACCAGACTTGGTAAGACTGGTCAGGTTTAATTAAATCCGTTTCTTGTTGGGCTAGTTCCGAAATCAGAATCTGTATGATATAGAACTTGTCTGAGCGACTCAGTTCTCTCAAGGTCGAGATTAGTTCTGATGAAACCATAAAACACTCCGGTCAAGTCGAGCGTACTTTTCTATTCTAATAGTCCTCGTCCGCTGCCATGAAGTTTTATTGGCTGGACTTCAGTATCTATAGCAATCCTATCTGATTCGTGAAAGAAATGGGCTGCTTTAAAGAAGAAGGCAGAAGGCAGAAGGCAGAAGTGAAAAGAGTTGGAGCTAGTTTTTAAAAAGTACACTTAGTTGACAAATGAATGATTTAGGATTGCTATATTAATGCTTAAATTTATTGAACCTGATAGGTCCAGATTTATACAGGAGTCTTCTGCTTAGTATTAGGGTGGGAATAATATTTATCCCCGCGCTCGATTAATTGCCATTGATCTGATGACTCTAAGTTAGCCATCTTTGCTTTAAAATCTTGGCTGCTTTCGTAAAAATCAGGGCGCATTAAAATTATATAACCTTCTGGTTTAGTAATGCGAATTAACTCATCAAAAGCATGACTGGGAGCATGATTATAAGTAAATAATCCAACATTGATATTGGCATCAAATGAATTCGATTAGAAGTCTAAATGCTCTACCAAAACTTGCTGATATAACTCCCTATAGACATTTTTTTGACGCGCTTTATTCAAATTTACTGGGACAGATCAATAGCAACTAAGTGACGGTAGCCTTCCTGGTAGAGCCTTTGACCAACCAAGCCTGTTCCTGCCGCAGCATCTAAAATTTTTGCACAGGGATGCGCTTGAGAGCAATCTCGGCAATTTTTTGTAGTGATACGTAGTCGCCATAACCAGTAAAATCATGATCATACTCCTCAGCCCATATGTCATAGTTCGCGATAATTTATTGATTATTTTTAGAACTGTAAACTTTACTGACTCTATCTGTTATACTCATTTTTATTGCTGATAGTATTGTGCTTTTTATTAAAAATAAATCTTAACATTTAACCTTGCCCTCGGCTGAGAACTCGCATTTTAGACATTAAGTCATCTGTATCTACATAACAGCCAATTAGATACCGCGATCCACTGTTGAGATTAAAGTGGGTACGGGAATGAAGGATACGACGATTGTCAAAGGCGATTAAATCCCCTGGTTGTAGTTTGAAGCGGACTTGATAGCGACTTTCTTTGACACGTCGGTACCAGGTAAGCAGAGCGTTATAGCAGGCATCGACCTGATTGTAGGGCACTTGTAACGTACCTCGTTGGGAGGTAATGCTCCGTACTTCACGAATCTGATTATAGCGATCAAGGACAATCATTGGTCCTTCGACACGATAATCTTCTTCATTGGTACTATACTTCCATTCCCAAATCGTTTCACACAAATTGCGAAAGACTTCTGGCTCTGACTGACGCAAATCCTCTGCCACCCGAAATGCATCCACAAAAACATTCTTCTCACCCTCAGCATCATTCGTTAGGCAAAATAGCATTTGTACACCTGGCTGTAACTCACGAGTTGCCAAATCGGTATGTAATGGTAAGGCAATATTTGTGTAAGCTACACTATCAGCTAGAGGTCTGTTTATATCAGCACGGACATGGAAAAATAAACCGAAACTAGAATTGCGTAGTGACCCAATTAGGGCAGCCACGTCAGCACTCGATTGTTGTTCCGGTGGCAGATTCCGCAGTAAACCCAATCCGGTTGTGTAAATTGCTCGAATCCAGGCGGCGCTTTATTCTGGGTTGGTGAGCACAGTAGGACCATCAAAGGTAGAAACTGCTCCCAAAGATTCCCGATCCCAAAGCTTGCGCTCAAATTGAACTAGTGGAGTCAATTCTCCCTCTAGGTCGTAGGCATAGTGGCGCAACCAACCGGGATGGTAACGACTGATGTAATCTTCTGGCTGCCAGTGAATTACTAGAGACCCACTGTCGTCAACAGAAACCGATTCAATCGAGAGATTTTTGGCAACTTCATCGATTTCAAAGATTGGTTCGCGGGTAGATAGTTTAATAGAGTGTTCGGAAGCACAATTATCCCGTAGCCAAAGGGTATGAAAACGACTCTTCAACCCATCATCCCAAGTTACTTCCACCCCATTAGTTAAAAGCACTGCCTGGGTGATGAGCTGATGTGATGGGTAAGAGCTGATTCGTAAAGTAAATCTTAAGAAGTCTGAAAGCCTTGCTATGATTGTCTTTTCGGTATTAAATAGTTCAATTGTTCTATTTTAGCGCAAGCCTTATCCTACAAGGTTTAGTGCGAGTTTACGAATCAGCTCTAAGTATTAAAATCCGGTGTACGTGGTAATTCAAGGGTTTTTGTAATCATCAGTAGATTCTGTAAATTATCTAGGGTTTGCTGAAAAAGTCTTTTGGTATTGGTAGGAGTCAGGAGTTAGGAGTCAGGAGTTAGGAGAAATGGGAATTATATAGGAGGTAGTCGGAAGACAAGTCCGATGATTTTTCTGCTCTTGTCTGCCCAAAAGGCTAAGTTATTGAGCTTTTTCGACCGAAAAGCTGGCACTTTTTTCGACCCAACAAGGCTAAAACCTTTATCTGTCAATGCTTTGAGAGTTAATCAGCAAGCCCTATCTAGACAGCCTGGGAGCTATTTACTAAACTCCAGTGTCAAGATACGGCAATCGCAGTATCTTGAATAAAAGAAGCGATTGCATCAAATTTAGGACTACCAGCAGTTCTTCCAGGGGACAAGTCTTGGGGATAGGTTAATCTAAACTCTAGTTAGGATGAAACGCTCTCCTTTCCAGGAGTCCGATCCTCGATATTCTGTTCCTTCTGCAGATCAAGGGGGAACGTCTGCACATCACTAATAGTTTCAAAGTCTAAGCTGCCAACATCAATCTTGCGGACTTGACGGTTGTGTTGAGTATGGTAATAGGTTACCTTGTTTGTGAGATCCTGAGCCGTTGTCCAAAGGGTTGAACTCCGCATACCTGATTTGTCTAGATCTTCACCTTCAGATCCCTCGGATGCTCCGAGCGGAACATTAAAATTATCAAGTATACGAAACAATTCATACATCGTCTCAAGTCCGTCACTGGTTGGTCTTGCAGTTTGAGTAAAAGCAACAGCACGGATCAAACGTGATGGAGGTGTAAAATCTCCTGGAAGCCCAATCATTCCACTACCGCTACCTAATGGGCTAAAATTAATTGAGCCAATCTCCTGATCTGGAAGAGCTACAGCAGAGAGATTGACATAATTTCGTAAATTAGTGATATGCCAGTCGTATGTTGGGGCGTTAGTAATAACCCCTAGTTCCGCATCAAAGATTTGTGGTTTGCCTTGTAACCATTCAATGACGATCTGTTCACCCGAAGGATCGCTGACCATCAAGTGAATTGGTGCAGGTATCTCAAGAGCTGGTTCAACAACGTTGACCACTACGATCTGGTTTATTGCCTGACGAACATCATCTAATGTGGCACAGGTGGAAAGAAGATAGTTGGCAACATCGGTCGGTGCCATTGACTTGTCTGCGATGATTGAATCATAATCTATATATTCAGCGAAACCTGGATGATAAAAGACTCCGGCAGTTAATCCCTTTTCATTCATACCATCAAAGACAATTGGCTGATTTAGACCATCTATTCCTACTACTCCATATTTGCCAGTCCACTGTATACCAGGCAAATGGACATTCTTATCGTTAGAGAGTTCCGTAACAAACTCGTGGCCTCTGGGCAGGATCAATATTCGAGATTCTATATCAAAGACACCCCATTCCAGTGTTCGACCATAGACCATAGCACCGTCTTCTGCTGTTAGGGTGATACCTGTGCAAGCATAAGCAACAGGCATTAGGCTAATTAAACAAAACATAAAGGCTAAAGCCAATGTCAGCACTCTTGATTTTATGTTTTTCATCACTCAGCTAATTTTTGATGCTGTACACAATAAGTTATACTTTTTTTCCTGTGAAGAAGGCAACGAGTAATTATGCCTAATTTTTCCATTCTACTGAAGTTTAGACTAACCTACTTCCCCAGGGCTATTTCATTCTAAATAGGTTTTTGAGTGTGTTAAGGCTAAAGCCAGCCCGACGCTGGGCTTGAGCCATATTTTGAAAACCATTGTCCCGATATAAATTCAGAGGCAAAGTTGCGTGCCAGTGCCCAAATTTGTAAGCCTAGGTGGGGTACGAATCCGTGAAGCATCTTCCCCTTTAGTTACCGATACGGACATAATGCACTTTGTTCTCCACTCCCCAATAGCCTCGAATCCGTTTGGCAAAAGCGTCAGCCGTATCGATAAATGAGGCAACAAAGAGCGCGAGTTTCGTGGGAAACTTCAATCAGAGAAGCCCGATAGATTCGACGTTCACCACTCCACTCGAATCAGGGTGCTCAGTCGTGGTAAAATCGGCGTTGCTGAATCATGAAATGGTTTCACCTGAAAGGGGGATTTTATGATATTTTCAATAATAAATAAGAAGCCTAATTTATAATTCCAACATTTCTAATGATTTAGAATAGCAAAGAGTGCGTCGATGTAGTCTAGCCAAATAATGTTTTAATCTCATATTTTCATTTTATATTCTAGTCATATAAGTTGTCTTAGTTAAATGATCAATATCATCAAGAAATATTTTATAGACAACATATTTATCAGTAACATACCAAAAGCTATGCCAACATTGTCTTGATGCAGTCGCTCATGGTTTGAATTTACCGTAAGATAGTGGAGCCTTATTAAAAAATATTTAACCCTTTTCTGCATAACCTGCTAACTATAAAGGCTCCACTATCTAAGGTTTTGTCTCCGGGGGAAACCCCCAAGACCGCGCTGCATCGCTTTACGCTCTTCCAAAGCTTTTTAAAAGTTTCCGAACTCCGGTCACCAACTATAAAGTTTAAAATTCCGGGATAGCGCTTGTTAGCTGCGGTCCTTTGAAGTTACCGTAAGAGAGTGGCTAGAAGTTTCCGTAGAGAAGGGTAGCCTTTATAGTTGGTCGGCTGTGAGTAAAAGGGTTAAGTCTTGTTTAGTAAGGCTACCCTTCTCAAGGATTCAGCTCCGGCCTTTATAGAGACAGGTTATGGGTAATAGTTTGAAGTTATCTGAAATAAGGCCGGAGATGAAACCTTAGAATAAAGAAGCCTTTATAGGCGAAAGGCTATGGGTAAAAGGGATAAAACTCATGGAATAAGGCTTCTTTATTCTTACGGTAACTTCAAACCACTCTCTAAGGTTTCGTCTCACACCCAAACCTTGTTTTTTTTTAACAAAGGTTTGTAGCACATCTATTTCAGTAATTTCAGGGATTTATGAGCGTGAAACAACATACATCTTTTAAGCGTAAACTAATTTTTTTTACCCAACCTATTATGGTGGTATGGTGAACACCAGTCACTCTTTCTATGGCTCTAAAGCCCATGCCATTTAGATACATTTTTAAGCATAGCAATTTAGTTTTTTCATCGTAACCACGCTCAGTTTTAACCTCTATAAATTGTCGTCCACATTCGTTGCATTTATATCTTTGTTTTCCTCTTTGATGACCATATTTATGAGTTTTATTGCTATGACATCTAGGGCATTCCATGGTTTTATTTTTAGTATACCATTTTTGGGTTCAGCAACGCCGGAAAATCAGGTATACCATCAAGTTGATCACGCTTTACTGACGGTGCGTTATTTTTGCGGTAACTTCTGACCCGGTTTAAAAACACGGGGTTTTGGCTTGGGTAATTCCAGAAAATGGCCAAAATAGCGGTTTTATCACCAAAATTCCTATTTTTGGGAGATTTGGCGATTTACCGAGGGAGGATTTCAAGAAGCAGCAATTCTAAACCCAGCATGTTGGTAGAAGTAGGGACGGAACCAGTTACGATAGAATGTGGATGCCTCTGTTCCAGTAGTCACCCAAGCACCACCAAGCATCATGTTATGTTGGGTATCAAAGAAGGGAGCAGAATAATCTTCATAGAGCCGATGGGGCTTGAATCCTGGTAGCGGCTTGAAGTCATCACTGAGCCACTCCCATACATTCCCCCGCAGGTCATAGAGTCCAGCAGGACTTTTAGCAGTTTGTAACATACCCACTGGGCTAGGTGAGCCAAACTTGAGATTTAGATTGTAATCCTGTATCGCAAAGGGGTCTTGTTGGAAATTTGTGCTACTTTCATCCCTGCCAGCAGTGGCAAGATTCCACTCCGCTTCACTCATCAAACGAATCCCTTGCCCCTTCCAACGACAGTAAGCCATGGCTTCATGGTGATTAACTTCAACGGGCCAATCGAGAGGAAGGTCAATCTCGTCAAACATGGCTCGATACTTGTAGCCACTATTAGTAGGTATCCAGAATTTAGGGTGCTTGATATTATAGATTGTCTTCCACGTCCAGGATTCTTTATCCCAGTAATCTGGATTATCGTAGCCATTATCATTAATAAACTCCAGAAATTCTCCGTTGGTAATCAGATACTCACTGGCTAAAAACGGTTTAACCTCCACCGAACGATTGCCATATTCACTATCCCAGCCATAGGTAGGATAATCTTCTGGTTTACCAAGTTCTACCGAACCCCCAGAAACTTGGAGCATTTCATTCTTGGAAACCTTGTCATTAGAAACAGCATAATTCCAGCTCTCAGGACGTTCAAGCCGCTCTACAGGCAGTTGTCGGATCAGCATCGAAGAGGTTTCAAAGTGCGTGCGACTGTGTTCAATTCCCATCATCAGCGCCCAAAGAGGATGATTTTGATGAATTGGCAGATTCAGAGGAGTCTTTTCGATAGTTTCTATAACCACCCCATACACTTGATCTCGATAGCGCCAAACCTCTTCCACTGTCGGCCAGTGGATATCTTTGGTTGCTTGATCGAGTTCTTCAGGAGTTTCCGGGTCTACACCAATCTCAAACAGGATTTCATAGTTAGGATTAATGGGTTTATCCAATAACCCAACCCCAAGGAATTTATTGATGTAGAAAACAGCCGAGTGACCCAAATAGAAAATCAGACGATTTCTTAAGGGGTCGGGACTGATATAGAATGTTTCTTCCCCAACCAGACTTTTCATCAGAACATCTTCGAGTTCCCATGAATTCTTAAAGTAATTGATAATGGTTTCGCGACTGCAGCTGTCAAGGCGAGGGAATTGAGTAGATTCGAGAGTATCCATGGTTTGAGTGCCAAATATTATTCTTAAACTTAGGGGTGTCTATATTCAGCGGTCAGTGGTCAGCTAAAGGCTGATAACTGATACGCGACACGCTGATACGCGACACGCTGATACGCGACACGCTGATAGCTTACACGTCGATTACACACCCTGTATCTGACACAGGAGTAAACCAAACCATTGCTTGGTATCACTCCAAGCCTGAACTGTGTTTAGTCCCCGACCTTTTAGATAGTGCTGCATCTGCTCCAAATTGAATTTGCGAGAAATTTCTGTAAGGATGCTTTCTCCTGCTTGGAAATCAACGGTTAAATCCAGGCTGGCTAAGCGCACAACATGGGTTTCCTGGCAATGTAAATACATCTCAATCTGACTTTCCGATTGATTATAAATCCCCTGATGGGTAAACCGATCCAGGTCAAAATTTCCTTGGAAACGCCAGTTCAGATGTGCTAGCATATTCAGGTTAAATGCCCCAGTCACCCCCTGACTATCGTTATAGGCAGCTTCCAGAATCTCCTTGGGTTTTTGTAAGTCAATGCCCAGCAAAAAGTAATCTCCTGGTGCTAGTAAAGCTATCATTTTATCAAAAAAGCGATCGCACTGTTCAGGAGCAAAATTCCCCAAGCTACTACCCAAAAAGAAAACCATCCGCCTAGGTAATGGTGTCGGAGTTAATTGGCTAAGGGCCTGTTCATAGGTTCCCACCTGACCCTGAACCTTTAACTTGGGATAATCCAGCAACAGCTGCTTGGCACTCTCCTCAAGAATCTCCCCACTGACATCAATAGGAACATAGCGCAAGGGATATCCCTGGTTTTCATAGGCATCCAACAACAAGCGAGTCTTGGTAGAACTGCCACTACCCAGCTCCACCAATTCGCAAGCTCCCGTCAATTGAGCAACCTCTACAGCATACTGTTGTAAAATTTCTGCTTCTGTGCGGGTGGGATAATATTCCGGTAACTCGCAGATTTGCTCAAATAATTGGGAGCCTTTTTCATCGTAAAAGTAACGAGGTGGCAAAGATTTCGGCCTTTGGGTTAATCCTCGAATGATATCTTTGCCATCATCTGTTGCAGTAGGCAGGTTGGCACTCCCGAGATAGTTAATTCGTAGGCGATCCTCACTGAATCTCAGATTCTCTGTGGTCTCTTTAAAAGTTGTTGACATAATACTCTTTTAAATTTAGTTTTCCAAAAACAGTTTTCCAAAAACAGTACATTTATACTGCTTAAGAGATGATCTAATTAGCACCGGTTAAGAGTACCATAATTTTTACCAGTTTTGAATAGCTCTTACTTTGGACAGCGAACCCAGGGATTTAGCTATACTTTGTCGATTCTGAGGGCAGGGCAAACGCATCTATCTAAATTAATCTAAATTAGATTGACAAATAAGCAATAGTGTGATATACAAAAACAAGGTTAACTTGATCACGAAATATAAGATAATGAATTCATCACTAATTTTTAGAAGTTGAGTTGTCTGACAAATGAAAAACGGCGTCTTAATGCAAAGCGCGAGTGGGTGAAACCCCCGTAAGACATAACCGCAGGATGGGGGAGCCTTGTCTTGATGCACTTAAAATTAGATAGATTAATCACGAAAAATGAAAATAGATGACATTAACAAATGATAGTTTTACCGATGCTTTTTCTGATTCAGTAGGCACCCTGGAGAGCCTGCAGAAATCTGCGATCGCATACTTATTCTCAGATCCAAGACTACAGATAGTCAAACTCAACGACCAAGAATATATGGATTGCCAAATTGCCTATCGCAGTCAGCAGAACGAAC
>NZ_JAAHHZ010000088.1:0-27071 GCF_010672005.1 Moorena sp. SIO4A5
GTAGTCGAAACCGCCATATCCATCTCGAAGTGCTCCTTCGGGTGGGGACGTAGCTTGAACCCTAGCTACATTGGGAGATTTCGGAATCTCCACTTCCTTGAGCGTCTTTCATCGGTCGCCCTTATCCTGACATGATATAACACACCCTACGCACCCTACGCAACTAAGCCCATGCTATGGTTGCCAGCTATCAGCCATTCATGATGCTGGCAACAGAACGAACCGAACAAAAGGGCATCATGGCGACATCACCTACAAAAAAAAGCTTAAGCTCAATGCTGTTCGCGCAGCGTGCGCGTAGCGCATATGCTTACCAATAAACGGTGACCTAGAAAAACTACTGATTTTAGCCTCTATCTATTTGTTAGAACTTTATACTAACTTCACATAACTAGGATTCGAGTTCGACGTAAACTGGACAATTTTGAGAGTTTATCCCTATCCCTAGGCTTTATTTATAGGGTTTATAAATGAGATGTAAACGTAGGATGTCTTTTTTTATTGGACACTAAAACTCTGGAGCTGTTGCCCTTATTGCGTTTTGCCTTTTGTATTTTGTATTTTAATAAGGTAGTATTTTCACAAATAAAATAAAAACGCTATCTGATATTAATGGTGCTTAATTGCTAATAAAACCCTTAAATAAACATTCATCGTTAATACTGAAAAAATACTTACTTAATTTATTTATATTTAATTTATTTAAATTTTTGATTTTTGTACGGATTTACGTTTTTTTGACTTTTGCATATAAACCGTAAAAAATACCCCCCCCCAAAAAAATATACACATATCAACCTTGAACGGAAACAGAGATATTTCATGATTAATTTAATATTAGGGATTTTAACTAGGTAAATTTTATGGTTTGTAACCCAATACCCTATGAAATTCAGTGCGTTTGACTAGTTATCGAATGGGGTTATAGCTACGATTCATGGCAACTGGCAATAAGCCATTAAACATCAACAATCAGGAAGTTCCCTGACGACCAAATCATTCCCGTAACTAGGCTTTGTCAAGCAGTAAGAATTAAATAAAAGCAATGTCTGACACATTTTCCTCAACTCATCCACTTCTGAGTGTTGCTCACTGGGACACTCAGACTATCAGCTACAGCTTCTATAACAATGCCAACGGTGGTTCTTATTACGGAGATGAAACGGGGGTTTCAGAGATATCAGAAGAAACCAAAGACAATATCAGAAGCATCTTCGAAACTCTGGAAAGATACCTTGATGTTGATTTCCATGAGGTACCAGATACGACAACAGACTATGGTCTATTGCGCTACATGGTATCTGATGGTCCGGGCTATTCCTATGCCTATTTGCCTGAGGGATTTAACTTCAATTTCGGCAATGGGTGGGATGTGGCCGGGGATGTGCATTTGAACCCAGCCTACGACACCACAGGTAAGAACGGAAACGGATTTGCTGACGACCCAGGGAATCATGGCTACATGACCCTGATTCACGAGACATTACATGCTCTGGGTTTCAAACATCCTAATAAATACGAGGACCATGATCACGGTCCATTTTTGCCCTTTAACGAGGACAATACCACCAACACAGTAATGTCGTATAACTTTGCTGGGAAATCAGCGATTACCCCAATGATTTACGACATTCAAGCATTACAGTTAATCTATGGAGCTAGGGAGTATAACCACGGGGATACTACTTACTCCTTTGACAGCGTTTATTACTACACAGATGGTAGTGAGGATTATGGTGCAACCAAACCGATTAAGCAAACCCTCTGGGATAGTGGTGGTGAAAATACTTTAGACTTTTCAAACCTGGCTTTTTTGAATACAGGTTACCACTTTGATATGAATGAGGGGGGTATTATAACCACCCAAAACGCTTACAATGGTAGCTCTTATAAAGCTAGGACCGATGACAGCGGAACAAAATACCTTACGTCTGAATCTGGAACTGCGATCGCATTCGATACAATTTTTCACAATCTGATCAACTCCAGCAGTAACGATTACATCATTGCCAATAGTGCAGCCAATATCTTTAGCGGTTATGAATTGGGAATTTCCACGGGTGATGATATTATTGAAGGTTGGAACTATCTAGATACTTTAGATCTTTCCGAATATGCTTCCTCTAGTGTAACCCAAACTCAAGAGGGTTATGACCTGATTCTTGATCTAGGCTGGGATAGTTCGATTACCCTCAAAGACTACTATGCAGTCTCTCAAAGCGATCGCCTTAACATTACCTTCGAGGAGGATAGTCAACCACCTGTATGGGAAGAGATTATTATTCCGGACACCATAACAAATATTAGCGACGTTCAGTATGTGGCAGAGGAGCCTCAACCTACCAACACTGCTCCGACGGATATCACCCTTGATGGCAGGAGTGTCAAAGAATTCAGTAAAAATGGCACTACCATTGCTAAGCTGACTACTAAGGATGTTGATTCCGGAGATAGCCATACTTATAAATTATTAGATGATGCTCAAGGTCGCTTTAAAATTGATGGCAATCGACTAAAAGTCAAAAATGGCCACCTCATAGACTTTGATGACAACTCTAGTCACTCGATCAAAATCCGCACCACCGACTCCGGAGGTAAAAGCTACGATAAAACTTTCACCATTGAGGTCCTTAACCAGAATTTTGCTCCGACGGATATCACCCTTGATGGCAGGAGTGTCAAAGAATTCAGTAAAAATGGCACTACCATTGCTAAGCTGACTACTAAGGATGTTGATTCCGGAGATAGCCATACTTATAAATTATTAGATGATGCTCAAGGTCGCTTTAAAATTGTTGACGATCAACTAAAAGTCAAAAATGGCACTCTCTTAGACTTTGATATCAACTCTAGTCACCCGATCAAAATCCGCACCACCGACCAGGGGGGTGAAAGCTACGAGAAAACTTTCACCATTGAAGTCCTTAACCAGAATTGGAAAAGCAAATCGATTAGGGGAGACCGTTACGATAATCGGCTTGAAGGCGGTCATGGTGATGATAGGCTTTGGGGTAATGGCAATAATGACACACTAATTGGTGGCTCGGGTCATGACACTCTTTCAGGAGGTTCTGAGGATGACACTCTTGTTGGAGGTTCCGGTAACGACTTTCTCAGAGGAACTTGGGGCAATGACAATCTCTATGGTGGGTATAATGATGACACTCTCGGAGGTGGTCAGGGAGATGACTACCTTTTTGGGGGTGTTGGCAATGATAGGATCATGGGAGATGTGGGTAACGATACCCTAGAAGGTAGTTCAGGTCAGGACACTCTAAGCGGAGGTTCGGGTGATGACCTCATCGAGGCTGGGACAGAGGATGATACTCTCAGAGGAGGTGAGGGAAATGACACCCTCAAAGGTGGCTCTGGCAATGACTACCTTAGAGGAGACCAGGGAAATGACAGCCTTGAGGGTGGCTCTGGTAACGACTATTTGATTGGAGCTTCGGGTAATGACAGTCTTGATGGCGGGAGTGACCATGATACCTTAAAAGGTAGCTCTGGGAATAACTATTTGATCGGAGGTTCGGGTGATGACCTCCTCGACGGTGGCCGGAACCATGATAGTCTTGAGGGTGGCTCTGGCAACGACTATTTGATCGGAGGTTTGGGTGATGACCTCCTCGACGGTGGGCAGCACCATGACTTCCTTAAGGGTGGCTCTGGTAACGACTCTTTGATTGGAGGTTCCGGTAATGACACCCTCAATGGAGTTGGAAATGGTTCCCGAGGTAATGGTGAAATTGATGTTCTTGTTGGTGGAGCTTGGTCAGATACTTTTATCCTAGGAGATGATCATCGCGCTTTCTACCAGGGTAAGGGCGACAATGATTATGCAGAGATTTATGACTTAGAATCTAAAGACATCATTCAGCTCTATGGTGTAGCGGATCAATATGATTTGGTTGACGCTGATAATGGGTTACCCGGTAGCACAGCTTTATATTTTAAGAATGATTTGATTGCAGTATTACACGATGTATCTGTGAGTGATGTCAGCAGTAGACTTGAATTTCTTTCCTAATCTGACCAGTTGTAAGATTGGCAAGATGACCGAAGTTAGGGAAGATGGGGAAGAATCTACCGAGAGTCGGACTGATTTTTCTGCATGTTTTAATTTAATAGGATTGCTATACTTTTATCTGCTTTTGTTTACCAGTTACCAATTACCGACTAACTATATTTCTCATCCATTAACCAAACATTAACAAAAACGGGATAATGCCACCCTTGAGTTTATAAACGAGTTTATAAACTCAAGGGTGGCATTACATTTATTATTTATTTATTCTGTATAGTCTTCAGGTTCGAGTCTTGGTATTCCCTTCGTTAAAAAGAATTATCATGGATGGAATTATCATGGATTCCGTCATTAGAGGTTTCACGAGTAGCCTTATTGACCTCTTTATGGTTAGAGTTATTTCTTCCTTGCCAATGCTGATTAACTTGTGATGAGCGTTCATCAGTCTCAAGAAGTTCTAGAGCTTTTCTGTGAGATGATGGTAGGGAATCCATTGACCTAGAAGATTGTGGTGAGGTACCCCTCCAAGTTTTCCAGGCAGCTTTGACACCCTTAACCACATTACGAGTATTCTCTTTGACTTTTTGGGCTTGGTTTTTAGCACTGCTGATACTGTGGTCAACCTGTTGAACCACGTGACCAGCACTTTTGACTCCTTGATTAAGATCATCGGTCAAGTCGCTGATTTCTAACCCTGTCAGCCTAATGGCTTCTAGGGTCGGTGGTAATTCCCGATTTAGGGTATCAGCTAATTTTTCCACACTATGAGCTGCCCGCGCTAACTCTTGTACAGCAGGCAATAATGTTACCAAAACAGCGGTTAAACTAACTGCTACGAGCAGAAAGGACAGCCCGAGCCAAAATAGAGGATCAATCACAAAAAATCCTAGGATGTTGGGAAGCCCCGTCTATGGGGGAGAGGGGTGATGACCGTTGATTTATTATACAGGTTAATCTATGCTATGATTCGGTAACTAGCAATGGAAAATCGGAGTTTACAACTTTTTTGTTCAAGCCGATACTTTTTAGCTACCAGAATCTACCAAAAGCAAATTCTGGCTCGCCAATGCAAGCTGATTGCTCAGCCAGGGTGTATCTACCAAAGCCCGCAGAAAAATTCCACGAGCACCATTGATGTCTCTATCCATCATCTGGCCATCGATTTTTGATTTGATGATTTTACTGCCACCAATATTGATTAATTCACCAGTCCAGCTGACGGTCTTGCTGGTATAAGCTTCGCAGACATCAACAACAACTTTCCCATTTTCGCTTGCTTTATGCTTAAGGAACTCTTTAAACCGATAATGAGCAAAAGAGAGCATATTACGAACCGTTTTAGATCTAAGTTTCCGATTCGGCTTTTTGGACATCTGAGACGTCTCAAATGTTGGAAGCAATATTACGTCAAAGTTGTCAACTAGGAATCTGGCAGCCTTGTGATGTAACTCGTTGATAAAGTTTTGGATTTTGATTATTATCCGCCTGGCAGCTTTTCTCATTCGATATTTTCCCTTGCCTTTAGCCTTACTGATTTTTGAGATCAGATTATCTAGATGTTGACAAAGTCTTTGAATCCTAGAAAAGTCGCCATGGCCAATTTTTCCAACGGAAGTCTCGCTAAAAAATGTCAAAAAAGTCCTAACACCAGGATCCAAAGCAACTACTCTACCTTGGCTTTCGGTCTTAAGGTGAGCTGTTTTGTAAGGGACTACTAGGTAATAATCCCCATTGGTGCTAGTTAATCGACAATCACAGATGTTCTCGGGGAGTGTTTCAGTAAAAGTTAATTCACCTAACTTTGTGTGGTAAATTCCTTGAGCCGAAACAGCCGACTTAGGGATGTAGCAAGATTGAACGGGATTCTTGCGAGACCTAAATCTAACCCGATTAAACTGCCCAGTCAAATTGTATTTTTTCTTGGCCTCCCTAACGGCGGTGCAAGCATCCTTAATCGCTATTGATTTGATTTGATAAGGTACTGCCTTGCACCAGTCGGGAAGGTCATTTAATATATCAGTCTTAATGGCAAACCAGTTAGCTTTTACTTCGCCATTTTCAAGTATTTTGACGGTTTTATTGAAAACATAACGGGAAACCCCAAACCACTGACGAATCATTGAGCGCTGTTCAGGGTTTAGGAACACTCGAATCTTCTTGGATTTTTTGGCCGTATTTTCGGAGTCCGTGGACACGGCTTGAGAAGACGTGAATAATGGAGATAATATCTGCGGTAAGTTCCGATTCCGGACAACTTTCAGGCTGGTCGAGAACCAAGATTTTTCCACCGTTGAGACTGACCAAGTATTCAAAGAGTTCAAACCCAAATCGGGTAAGTCGGTCTCTACAGGCAACAACAATCGTGAGCTGATCACAGCGCATAAGTCGTTCCAATATGGCTCTAAGACCTTTTCGCTTGTAGTTGAGTCAACAGCCGATATCTTTGATGATTTCCGCTTCCGGGAAGAGGGAGTGCATGTATGCGATTTGCCTGGCGATATCGTCAAATTGTTTGCTACTACTGACTCGGCAATAGCAGATAGTAACTGCTTGTCTTGCTTGTCGTCGTCCAAGGCTAAGCCAGCTTTCGGTGTCAAACAATCTGGTTCCACCTGGCGTTTTTTCACATTTGATCGTCCCATGGTCTGCGTACTTCCTTAAAGTGTTCCTCGAGAGTCCCGTAAGTTCGACCGCCTTAGGTCGGCTACAAGTGCCATGGCTCTAATCTACCAATTAGTTGTAGATTTTGTAATATTAGTTGACACTTTTGCTAACTGTCACACAACCCTCGCCTTCAGTAATTAAGCTTAAGTCAACTTAACTGACTAGCCAGCGTGAAGTCTTGATAAAACACCCTTGAGAAAACACCATTAAGCTCGCCCAAACTTTAATCAATTGTATGCTATCAGTTTTCGTGACATTTGACAACGTATTTGACAAGGTTTAGTGATATTATTGGCTAATACTTGCAGCATTATGATAAATTTTTCCATTTCCGATCTTCGCGAGTCGGCTAGCCCACACAAAAACAGGGCGTTGTCCTTGTAGGGAGATAATTTATGGATAAGGGGAAGAGGGGGAAGAAGCGGAAGAAGGGGAAGTAAGAAAAAACCCATGACATCTGGCCAATCGGCAACACCAAAACAAGAAGTAGACCTTCTTACCCCCCGTCCGGGATGCCTAAAGCTAATGTTGATTAGCGGACGAGTTTGACTCTGCGGCAACTGCCGACTCGGACTTTTGAGGCTCTACGCTTTCAGCGACAGAACCTTTTTCAGGGACAGAAGCTTCAAGACCTGCTGCGATCGCTACCTTTAGTCGAGCTAGGGTATCATCCCAGTTACGCAGTGTGGAATCGGAAAGGCGATCTGCCTGTAGTTGCACACTGCTAGAAAGATCTTCGGCTAATTCGGGTAAGGCATCCGCCGATTTTTTCAAGAGCTTGCGTGTATCGCGACCAGTACGGGGGGCAATTAGTAACCCTACGACTGTTCCTACGGCACTACCCAATAGCATGCCACCGATAAATGCTCCAGCACTTTTTTTTGACATCTTTTGATTTGTTTTCCTACAACAGTTTTAGATAAATGGGATGGATAAAACTTTAATAGTAAATGGTTTTGGTTTATTATCCTACAAGTAGCTTGATAATTGATCAGTAGTTAGTAGGCTAAGAGTGTAGGGTTTCTCACGACAGGTACGGTGAGACTGATCTAAGTTGCCCCTTGGGCTTGGTGAGGGCTATGCTGGGAATACTACAACCCGATACTAGTCATAACCCGATACTAGTGCGATCGCTCTCGAGGCACTAAGCTGTTCTTGCTAGTAGGTTTATAACTAAAGCGCCACCTAAATCCTCCAAATTTTTGAAGCATACCCAACAGTAGAAAAATTTGCTTGAGTGTGTGTAGCTGAACCTGTAATTGTTGATACTCCTCTCTCAAACCATGAATACCTACTTGTCCAAGAACAATTGCCTTGGGAGCACTATATAACTTTTTAGAGATACCGCGTTCAACCCTTTCCAACTGATTAGCGATAGATGAAAGCCACTGTCCCAATCGCCACACTTGGCAAGCAGCGTATAGACACAACAGGGAGAGCACAACATTGATAACGATTACAACTATCATCATCAAGATACCAGTGATACAATTGACTTTACAATCATAAGATGGCTAAGGTTGGGCAACTGGGAGAAAATTTAGTCGCTAGGTGGTTACAAAGCCAAGGCTGGGTTATCCTAAACCATAGCTGGCGCTGTCGATGGGGAGAGATTGACCTAATTGCCAAAGGAAACCCGGTGGCATTGGCTTTTGTCGAGGTTAAAACTCGCAGTCGAGGGAATTGGGATGCTGATGGTCGAAGAGCGATTACACCACAAAAGCAAGCTAAACTCCGGCGTACAGCTGAGTTATTTCTGTCAGAACATCCAGATTTAGCTAATTTACCCTGCCGATTTGATGTTGCTCTTGTCCGTTGCCAGAGCCTGAGCCAACCTTTACAGTCTACAACCACAGATCAAGAGATCGAATTTCCGATCGTTGAGCTAGCTCAACCGGTATTGGTGGCAGGGTATAAGCTGATTCTACAACACTACATGCAGTCAGCTTTTGATTAGCTACTCGGCTTGGGTGTTGGGTTTGGCTGCTAGCTCATCCTTTCTTAATCGTCAAGATTGCCTTTTGGCTTGCTTTTGCCTGATTTTTTCGGGACTTGCTTCAAGGCAATAGTGAGCGCCCTTTATCTCAACAAACCTTGAGAGGCTTCCCAGGTGGGAGTGTCACAAACATACGATTTTTTCAGGCAGACAGATTCTCCAGTATTACCTAATCTTAAATAAGAAACAGATACCCATTGTCATAGCTTGGTATAAACTGAATCATATCCATCACTCCTCAAGAGTAGAAAAATGGAAAGCCTCACCATTGCTATGGTCGAGTGGATCATAAAACTGTTCCGCGTTTACCTGGTCGCTGGTTTGATTTTTGCGGTTCCTTTCGTCATCTTTGGGGTGCAACGGGTTGATCCCAATGTCCATGGATGGGCGATCGGCTTTCGCATTATGATCATTCCCGGTGTGACTGCCTTCTGGCCGATGTTTGCCACTCGCCTGTTGAGAGGCAAAACTCTTCCGACTGAACGCAATGCTCACCGTATATCGGCCAAACGACTGACCTGAAAGGGAAATGCTATGATTCTCGCTCGCCGTAAAACTCACTTTTATTCCTTTGTGGTACTAGGAGTTGTCCTACCAGTGTGCTTCTTGGCAGGGATTTTACTGCGTCCTAGTTACGAACCAGTGGATGTAGCTACCAATAAATTATTTACACAGGCAGGGTTCGTGACACAAACCCAACCCAGAAAAGAAATTGGCTCAACTAAACTTGAGGATGGAACATTTCGGTTTCATGTTGAAACCTTTGTCAATTACCAAGGCAAACTGGTCATGGAATTGAAGTCTGATTCTTTGCTCCAAGTTCCTGACCCCTTGCTGTATTGGGAAGCTACTAAGGAAGCCCCCACAGAAATTAGCGATCGCTCTATACTGCTAGGCAATCTGGCAGGGTTATCTCGTAAACAATTTTTGCTTCCTGGCAGTGTGCGAGGTAAAGCGGGACATTTGCTGATCTACAGCCAGGGGCAACAGAAGCTTATTGCAGCTCTACCATTGCGAGCAAAACTGACTACAGTTTATCGTTATTAGTGCTTAGTAAATAAACGAAATTTTACTGATAGTTACTAATAACTAATGACTAATGACTAATAAGCAATAGCAATTAACATTTAGTACAACAATGAGTGTTGCCTATAAAGCTGTTCTGTGGAACCGCCAGAAGTTTATTTACGATGCTATCCTTCTGAGCCTAGTTGTCCTTTATATTGTACTTTTCATCAATGTTACCCAGTGGTTCGATAGCAACATCGACATCAGGGGAGTCAGGATTCGCGCCTTTGGCTCAGCTGCTTTCATCCTGCTCCACGTCATCTTATCCATTGGTCCGCTAACTCGCCTGAGCCCAAAATTCTATCCCCTGCTCTACAATCGGCGTCATATGGGGGTTACGATGTTCTTCTTGGCTCTCCAGCACACCCGCCTTGGCCTGCAATGGTACCACGACTTCGGCAATCTCGAACCTTTGGTTAGTCTGTTTCTGAGCAATACTAACTATTTTACCTTTATTCGCTTTCCCTTCCAGGTTTTGGGATTTGTTCCCCTGGTGATCTTGTTCCTAATGGCAGCCACTAGCCACGATTTCTGGCTGGCTAACCTAACGGCTCCGGTTTGGAAAGGTTTACATATGAGCGTTTATCTTGCCTACGGACTACTGACAGGTCATGTCCTGCTAGGAGCACTGCAAACTAACAAGCATCCAGTTCTGACCCTTGCTGTTGGTGTTGGACTAGTGTGGATTGTGGGAGTGCATTTGGCAGCAGGGATTCGGGAGTTCGGGCGGGACAATCAGGATCTTGTTACAGGAAACGAAGAATTTGTGGATGCGGGCAGCATCGCAGAAATCCCGGAAAATCGAGCTAAGATAGTCACTCTCGGAGGCGAGCGGGTGGCAATTTTTAAGTATGACGGTAAGATTTCTGCGGTTTCCAACGTCTGTCAGCATCAGAATGGCCCTCTAGGGGAGGGAAAAATTGTCGATGGCTGCATCACCTGTCCATGGCACGGCTACCAGTATCTACCAGAAAATGGTGCTTCCCCCCCACCCTTTACAGAAAAAATCCCTACGTTTGATATTAAGTTAGAAGGCGATCGCATTTTGGTGAAAACTATACCGAACCTTCCTGGTACCAGCGTTAGTCCTGCTGTAATTGCTATGGAGGAACAGAGGTGACTACCAACAGCGAAGGTCAAAACACCGATGAATTTTATATCGGTTATGGTAAGGTGCCGACCGGCATCAAACGGTTTTTGTTAATATTGATTCCGGTCTTAGCCCTGGTGATTCTGATTCTAGGGGCTGTCTTCCCCTTAATTCATTACCAGTTTAATTCTGGAAAGGTCAATAAGGCTCAAGAGTTTGAAGGGTTGCTGTTAGGACAACCTGTTCCTCACTTGCTGGTACCCCGTCCAGGGGATACCTCCTCTCAAGCCCCCTACTCTCGCTACTTGCTCACGGGTCCGGGAAAAACCTCACCCAAGTCCAGCGTATTGGATCAAGTGGGAAAGTGGGTCAAGCTAACCGGTAGTCCAGTTTATCGCAACAACCTTACGGTGATAGCAGCTCGCTCTGCAGAGGCAATTGACCCTCCTTCGGCAGCAGTGAAACCGGATGCGGGTAAATCTTTGGGTGAGTTCTCCCTCTTAGGAGAGATTTTAGACAGTAAATGCTACCCAGGGGTGATGAAACCAGGACAAACTAAAACCCATCGCTCCTGTGCCATTCGCTGCATCAGTGGTGGTGTTCCTCCGGTGTTCTTAGTACACAATCAGCAGGGGGATAATCTTTATCTGCTCCTAGTAGATCGGCAAAACCAGGCGATTAACTCCCGGATTTTGGATAAGGTAGCTGACCCTATCCGCATCACTGGGGAAGTAGTTCAATATGGGGATATGTTTGTTCTCAAGGCTGACCCAGAAAGTTATGAGCTGGTGACTCAGTAAACCTGGGGATGATGGGCAATCGATGGGTAACGGAATTACTCACACTCCTCCGATTCCCCACGCTTGTAGAGAATTTGACAAATGATCTGATATATGTATTAACAGAAAAGGATAGATTTAGGTATTCCTATCCCCCCCTTTTAGGTGTTACCTAGTCATTGATTTACCCATTGCTCTGATTACTGGACTAATGCTTCTCTAGGAAAGGATACACCACTCTTCCTCAATAACGGAAATGATTGCTAATAGTATCAATAACCTTAATCCCAAATTGCTGCTAGTTGTCTCCCGGGCCCTGGCAGCATTGCGACCCTCGGTAATTGCTTTCCTAATTGCCAACGCTAGTATGCTCAGTGGTGGGAAGGAAACACCAATATCGTTTTGTAACGTTCTGTTTGTTGGCAATCTCTGTGCCTCTTTGGCAGTGGTGGCTTTTTTTGGAGCGATTCCTATTCTAAATGAACTCAGAAAGTTGAATGTAAAGCTGCTTCTGGGACTGTTTATTAATGGTTGTTTAGCAGCCTTACTGTCTGCACTGATTTTCCTGGGACTACAACACACTACTGTCACCAATGCGGTCTTATTGGGGCGATTTGGTCCGGTGCTCTATGCTCTGGCAGGAGCAATTTTCTTTGGCAAGCGTATTCTGAAATGGGAATGGATTGGCTTTTCTCTGATTGGCGTCGGTATTGTTGCTATTGTTTTCACAAGCAGTAATTATCAAATCAATCAGGGAGACCTTTTAATCCTGGCATCAACGTTTTTGTATGCAGTTACTTCGATTATCGGCAAGTTGACCCTTTCTAAACACAACAGTTTGTCGGTAATTGTCTTCAGCCGTAACTTTATATCAGCTGTAATATTTTTCTCGATCGCTAGTTATTTATTTGGCCCGTCTCATTTTGGAGATGTCTTTTCAGGTCAGCTTTGGATGGTGATGAGTATCTATGCGCTAATTATCATCGTGATTACCCAATTTCTCTGGTACGCTGCCCTGGAAAAGTTAGACTCGAAGACGGTAGGTAAGTGGACTGTATTATCCCCCGTATTTGGGATAGTTTATGCGCTAATTCTCAATGGAGAACGCCCTTCACTGATGCAAGTAATAGCATTTATTGTGATCATGATTGGAGTCTCGATCACTAACTTTAGTAAACAACAGCCCCAACCAACACAGGAAATTGCAGCTAGAGGAGAAAGTTCTGCATCTTCTATGTAAGTAGATAGCAGTTATCAATTCAGTGAGGTAGTTACTAGGAGTGGGTAGGGAGTAGGGAGTAGGGAGTAGGGAGTAGGGAGTAGGGAGTAGGGAGTAGGGAGTGGGACAAAAATCGGTGTACCTCATCAGTATGATAATTGCCATCAAAGGAGTAGAAAAGAGTTAGCAATCGGTATAGTTTAATCAGCTTGTAATTTAATGAAAGTAAGAAGTAATATAAGAAGTAATGTAAGATGAAATTACTTTCCATTTGCAATCCTTCTCGATACTCTAGTCCGTTACTGGACATACCCATCTTTTACCAACGGCTAGCCCTCGACGAACGATTTGAATTCTTCCACATCCCTACTGAGGGCGTCTTCACCCAAGGAGCAAATACTAAATTGATTCAGGTAGCTCCGGTGAAGGGAATACTACCTTACACTACCTTTCTCGAATTAGATTCACAAGTCCGGGATTGGCGATCGCTAGAGGAGTTTGACTTGGTATTTTGTCGCACCTTAAAGCCTTTTCCTGAAGGATATCTAGATAGACTACGATTGTGGGAGCCTTTTGTAAAATTTGTCAATAGTCCTACGGGAATTCATGAGCAAATTCAGCAAGAATTCCTCCTCAAGGTAGCGAGTAAATTTACCCCAGACATGGTAGTAACCGATAGCTGGATGGAAGCATTGACTTTTTTTGAAAAGCACCAAGTTATTGTGGCTAAGCGATATAATAGTTGTGGTGGTCGAGGAGTTTTTAAAATTTGGTATGACAAGGGTCATTTCCTAGTGGATAATCCCTTTGCAGGTACCAGGGAGTTTACTCACTTTTCTGAGGTGATGAATTATCTGAAAGGTTCCACAGGCAAACCACTACAATTTGTGCAATACTTGCAGCGAGTTGATGCGGGAGACAAGCGGATTGTTGTGGTAGATGGTGAAATTTACGGTGCCTATATCCGCCGCTCGAAAAGTGGTCATTGGGTGCATAATGTCAGCGTAGATGGAGAATGTTTTTTATCAGATATCAGCTCTGAAGAAAAAGAAGCAATTGACGCCACCTTTGAACACTATCGCTGTCGGGGTATACATACCTTGGGATATGACTTTTTGATGAATGATGAGGGTAACTGGTGCATTAGCGAAATCAATGGAGGAAATATTGGTGGCTTTGCTAGATTAGAACTGTTAACTAACCAATCGATAATGGAGCGATTGTTCACCTGGATGATTGAGTTTTCTCGAAAGCCGAGAAAAAAGCTATAGTTGTGTTTGGTTGAAGATTAGGAGTGTTTAGTTCTCTAAATTATAATTGAGAGCGAGTAAATAATTAGGGCAAAAAAAATAAGTGCAGAAAAATGTCAACTAAACAAGAGAATTTCTGTGCAGATTTATCAGAGCATCCCAACATTCTGGTAAGGCAATATAAAGATACTGATTTCCAAGCAATTGCATCTATCTATAACGAGTCTATCGCTGCAGGCAACAGTACGATGGATTGCCAATTTTATACCGCTGAGGACATGAAAGTACTCGCGAATAAGTTTGGCGATCGCGAAACCATACTGGTTGCAGAACGAGAAAGCTGTGTGATTGGGTGGGGTGTAATCAAGCGCTATAGCCCTCGCTTAGGCTACCGTGTTTGCTGCGAGATTTCGATTTATTTTTCTTTAGCGGAAACTGGTAAGGGTTACGGCAGTATTTTACAAACAGCATTGCTCAAGAAAGTTGAGGAGTTTTGCTATCACCATGTCGTTGCTAAAATTCTTGCCTGCAATCAAGGGAGTATTGATTTTCACAAGCGATTTGGATTTGAGGTTGTAGGTGTTCAAAAAGAAATTGGGTTTTTCAAGGGACGCTGGCACGACATGGTTATTATGCAGCTTGTTTTGTCCCATATCCTACCTTACCGTCCTGAATTATAACACTCTGTGTTTTATTTTTGAACATGGGAGGAGCTTGCAACCGATAGTTCGAGCGGATTTAACGGATGGGAAGATGGGAAGATGTGGGGAGATGGGAAGATGGGAAGGAGGTCGAAGAGGTGCAGGGATTTCTTTCTCGTTTCAATCGGGCTTACTATAGCTTGAAGAAATCTTTGATGATATGAGGAATAATCATCATGTGTACTAAATAAAAATAAGCTGAGATATTTCTCAATCTTTTTCAGAGGATAGTGAGGAATTTATCAGCTTTCTCTCAGCCTAGAGCTTTAAGGTTTATACAGTAAAGTCAACCAGTGAGGAATTATTAGTTAGGTAAATCTAGGCATGAGGGATTAAGTATTAGGGATTAGGCTTTGAATAGTAAACTCTAACACCATTACCCTAACACCATTTCTTCACCTAGTAATACTATCAAGTTCGGTTAATCCATTCTAGGATGGTTAATCCGATTTTGTGAATTTTAAATTTTTAAGTCTCCATTTTCATAGGAATCAAGTTTTTTTAAAAATTAGAGGATGGAAAAATGATTCAGATTATTCAGGCAAACTCGACTTCTGTATCCGACCAAAGTCTTCCCGAGAGTATCCAGCGCTTAATTAGTAATATCGAAAGTCAGTCGGTATTGGTACCGAAAATTGCTCGTCAGTGCATTTTGGATGCACGCATCTCACCGGAAGACTTGATTAGATGGGCTGACTTTGATCATCCCATCACCGAAAGCTACGGTCGAAAGCTACTGTACGAGTGCGATTCCTTTGAAATTATGGTGATGTCTTGGGCTCCAGGAGACTACAGCACGATTCATGACCACGGCGTAGCCCAATGGGGAGCAGTACAGTGCTTTGGCGAGGCGGAACACTACGTGTATACCTTAACAGATGGAGTGCTACAAACCCTGAAGCGGTTGGACTTTAGGTCAGAAGAGGTAAAGGCGGTAGCTGACGATATGATTCACCAGATGGGCAACCCCGGAGAATCCTGCTTTTTGAGCCTTCATGTATACGGGTGCCAAAACCCCAAGGGCTCCATCACTAGCAACGCACGAATATTTGACCTGCTTGAAGGCAGTATTCAACGAACTGATGGAGGGGTATTCTTCTGCTTGCCAGAGACACAAATTAAAGAGCGCCACTACGGCTTACAAGCAGACGCTGACACCATGCTCAGGCACCACGAAAAAATGCGCGATCGCATTTGTCGAATCCTTGCAGTACAGGACAATCCTCTACTGCGCTCAAAATTAGCTGTGTTAGACGAGCAAATGTCACAGCTCAAGTAAGCTAAAGATAATTGGTAATTGCTAATTGATAATTGCTAATTATTACTTTTCAATTTTCAGTTTTTAATTTTAAAATGACCAATGAATAAATCAATCCAAACTAATTTGAGAACCCCATAGGTCTTGAGGTAGAAATGAGCGGTCCATTGGAATTGGTGCTACTGGTTCAGTTAGGGTAAATTTGCCACTCTCAATCCATTGCTTTAGTTCTATAGCAACTTGGCGGGAGAGGAAAATACTAGCAAGAGGAGCTACACGTACTAATTTACCATCAATAGTGATCCGACCAGACTTCAGCTGAGCGTAGCTGACTAACCCAAAGGTTGGACGCACCCGTCTAGGAATGGCAAAATCTACCACTGGTGCAACAATGTCTTGATCTTGTACAGCACAACGTTGCACTACTTCTTCATTCAGTACTGGCATTGGTACGCCCACACCTAGCATCAGAGAGGGGCCATAATTTTTAAAGTAACAACCCCGTACCCATTTGGGATTCATTTGCTTGGCATCTCCAATTAAAGCTAGAGTTGCTGCTGGTCCTATGGGTGTTTGATTGGGAAGGCGTTTTTGCAGTGGGAAGTGTTGGGTCCCTTCCCAAGCAATATAGCCAATCCCTCCACCCATAAAAATCCGCGTGCCAATACCCACTAGCTTCAGTTCCGGATCATTGATTAGGGGTGAGATTGCTCCTGGGTTAGAGTAAACTGCATTGGAGAGTTTGGGCTGCAACAAACCCAGATAAGTATACAAGGGGCGATCGCCTCCATTCACCCCTACAATGAAGTTTTGATACAGATTGCGGGGATTGAATAAATAAAACTGATTAATCCTATCCTTAGTGATCGTGGTCTCAAAGGAGCCTCTAGGATAACAATCTGTCACCTGTCCGAGGGCTTGCAGGTGGACGGGTTTCCCAGCAATCAGGTCTTCAATGACATCACCACCACCCCTTTGCCTCTGTTCGTCCATATCTGGAATCTCACGGTTATCTGGGTAGTCAACAACTTGAGTTGCTCCCAAAAACAAATCCACTGCTCCGAAGCCAGTGTAAGCTGGAACTCCATCTAACCAACATTTCCGTATTTTCACGGGTGGGTCAGTATGTCCCAAATTCATGATTGCTCCGGAAGACTCCATCTGCTCAAAGGTACCGGTAGTAATGATGTCTACTTCTTTCGCTGCCTGAGTGACACCGATGTCTGCCACCCGTGCTTTTAATTCTTCGACTGTCCACACTACGGCACAGTTACCCTCGATTTTGTCATTAATTTGAGCAATGGTTCGCATAGGGATTGGGAATGGGGAGAAAGGTTTTCCAAAATATCACTTGCCAGTGGTATCCTAGCTCACCTCCGTCAGGGGAGCGTGATCATAGGCAGTTGTGAAAATCCATAGCTTGGATTGTAACGGCTCAAGGCTTATGAAGGCTTACTCTTCCTCCTTCTCGATTTGATATGATTTGTCGGATTTGGGGTGATTGTCCGATTCAGTGCTATCCTGGGAATCCTTTGATGTAGTTGGGCTGGCTAAATCAGGATTTGGTGATGCGATCGCCTTTGGCGCGGCTGAGGCCTTTGGCCACGCTTCGCGAACGCCGATCGCAACGGTTTCTGTAGAGGTCTGGGTATCTCTGATTGATATCGGACTAGTTTTCCATTGATCGAGGATATCTTTAATTAAAACTTCTTTTAGCCAAACCTGAGCAACTACGGTTAATGGTAAAGCTAACAGTAAACCTAAAAAACCAAAGAATGTCGCGAAAAATACCTGAGCCAAAAGGGTTACTGCTGGTAGCAGGGATACCTGTTGCTTCATGACCAGGGGAGTTAGCAAATTACTTTCCACCTGCTGAATAATGATGTAGAGAATTAAAACAGCGATCGCTTTCCAGGGTGCATCTAGTAGAGCGATCGCAATTGGTGGGACTACACTCAATCCAGGGCCAATATTGGGGATAAATGTCAAGATACCTGCCAAAGCCGCCTGTGCCAGTGCCAGTTCCACTTGTAGGATGACCAAACCCACAAAACTTAAGCCAGAAATGGCAGCAATGTTAACGAGAATGCCTACTAACCACCCCCGTAAAGAGTGATCACATAGAGTCAAAATTTGATCAACTCGACGGCGATAGAAAGATGGGAAAAGTCGGATAAAGCTTTGACGATAAGCCTTGGGGTCAGCCAGTAGCATTATAGTCAAAACTAATACCAGCAAAACTTGGGCTACGACAGCCAAAGAGTTAAAGGCAATGGAGAATCCACCACCCAATAACTGATTAAGTAACGGTTGTAGCTGTTGAATTAGCTGATCTAAATCTAATTGGATCTCGGGGAAAGTAATCAGATCTGGGGGAAGACGCGCTGACAACACATCCAACCACTGACCTAATTTTTCTATACCCCTAGGAACCTGATCAATCAGCTCTAGCACTTGGTCGGCAAACGGTGGAACAATTAGCCAGTAAAACCCTACCGTTAGAGCAACCATCAGAAGAATTGACAGCAGCACAGCAAAAAGCCGTTTGATGCCAACCCGGCGGAATTTTTCCACCAAGATATTTAAGGCATTGGCAAGTACCACAGCAGTAAATATCAGCAGCAGTACTTTACGGATTTGCCACAGGATGTATAACGAAAGGATAAAGGCAAGTAGACCAATCCATGTGCCTAGACTCATGGTGAAACCTCCCAGTGGCTCTAGCAGTCCCAGACCTAATTCTAGTTCTATGGGGCTCAAAAACCTGATCTTACCTCAATCCTACAGATTTTAGGTTTTAAATTAGCTTCTAAAACAGACATGATGCGATTAGCCCGAAGGGCTACGCTACGCGAACGCTCCGGGAGCAGAAGATGGTGGTGATGGGGTGATGGGGTGACAAGCAGCTTTAAAGGTCGGGTGGGTGTAGGTGGGGTATCCTGGTCAGAATTTTGATCAATTAGCGTACGCTTGCTTTGATGATCACATAATTCATGATCACCTTGGGAAACATAACTATGCTCTTTTTAGTCTAATTAATCGCTTCTACTCATCCTCAAGGAAGATATATTTAATGTTTATTTCCCATCGTTGGCAGTCCAGAATCGCTCTACTCACCGCATTGGGGATCACTTCAACTGTGGCGTTACCAATGTTGATAGCGACTCAAGCTAATGCCCAGTCTAGATTCTACATCGAGCCACAGTTGGCTCAATTTACCCAAGTCATCATTCCTGCTGGGACTTTAATACCAGTTGAATCCGACGACGCCAAGAGAGTTATTGTCACTCGTAATGAAACTCTACCGATAACGGTGATCGTAGCTAGAGATGTAGTCTCCTTTTCAGGAACCCTCCTAATTCCAGCAGGTAGTGAGATTGAAGGTGAAGTGCGTCCAGTTCAAGGAGGTTCTCAGTTTGTCGCCGAAAAGTTGATTCTCAGGGATAGTGATCAATCCTTATCCCTTGATGCCACCTCCGAGGTTGTCACCAAAACTGAAACCATTACCAAAAACACTGATCCCGATTTGCTCAAAGGTGCTGCTATTGGTGCAGCTGCCGGGGCTGTACTCTCTGAAATCTTTGGTAAGCTTGAATTTTGGGAAGTTTTAGCTGGTGCTGGACTCGGTTTGGTTACAGAACTTCTTCTTGCAGGAGGTCAGGAAGACGTAGAAGTAGTTGTCATCGACCCTGACACAGATTTAGATGTAACCTTGAAGTCTGATTTAGTCCTTAACCTTGACAATCGCTAATCTGAAGCATGAAGGATGAACCCTTCATGCTTCACCCTTCATCCTTGACTTGATAATTAATAATTCATCCTACCTGACGGTAAAGCTATCAGGGGAACATCCTTCTTGATAATTCATCCTTAACCAAAAATTACTGTCACCTTAATATTTATCTCTTATTATCTATTACTATTAACTAGTTAGTGACCAGGTCGTCAGGATAGCTAAGCTGATGGGTCTTGATCGCCGCCTTTTCTGGAGTACTATCTTGGTATTCAGTAGTTTAGTCACACAGATTCCAATGTTTGTTTAGACTAATGTTTGTTTAGACAAGACAGCAGGATGAGATAAGACATTTTATCTTTGCGATTCTATCGCTTATTTTCACACCTTTACAATTGAGATGCTGGCATTCGCTTATGGATTCGTCAGCTTTTTATTTTTGTTTTCATGGCTTTTCGGTACCTGTTATTCTCAACTATTAATGTGAATCGGCTGAAACGACTACCCTATATAGCAATTATCTCTCCCATGAGGTGCAAAGCGATCCCCCTAAATCCCCCTTATCAAGGGGGACTTTGAAGTTTATAAGCGTACCTAATAAATGCAATAAACCCTATAATAAACTATTACCAATTTTGATAAAGTTAGCAAAAAAGCTATCTAGATCTGCTTCGTTAATATCTGGATTGCTGAGAATGAAGCGAATTACAATCTGTTCTTGATAGTTAGAGTAATTGACTAATGCTTGACCAGAGCGCATTAATTGATCACGTATCTCCAGATTAAGCTGATCTAAACCATGATTATACAGACTGTTATCTCTGGGATTATAGCGAAAACAGATATTCAAAAATGTTGGTTGAACTATCAATTCTAAATTCTCACAATTGCGAATATAGTCCGCCGCGTAGCTAGCGAGTTCAAACAAGCGGTCAACTCTTGCTTCATAACCATTTTGGCCATAGTATTTCCAGGCTAGCCACAGCTTAAGGGCATCTACTTTCCGCCCACACTGCAAGGACATAGTTCCCAGATTATAGGCACTATCTTCGTCATCGTGGAAGATATAGTGAGTACCTTGACTAGAACAAGCTTCCAATAAAGTCCCTGGTTGTTTAACTAGAATAGCTGAACAAATCAAGGGCACGCCCATGAGTTTGTGAGCATCCCAAGTAAAAGAATCTGCTAAGGAGCTACCTTGCAACAGATGCTTGTGCTGGTTGCTGAACAAAACCGGAGCACCCCAAGACCCATCCACATGTAGCCAGAGTCCATATTTGCTGGTAATTTCTGCAATTGAGGGCAACGGATCGAATGCACCGGCAACGGTAGTGCCCGCAGTAGCTGTCACAAAGAAAGGTGTTTTTCCTTCACTTAGGCTTTGTTGAATAGCAACGTCTAATTGTTGCGGGCACATGCGCTGATCGCCATCGGATTTGACTTTAACTACATTGTCTATGCCCATGCCCAACAAATTTGCGGCTTTGAAAAAGGAATAGTGAGCCTGATCGGATATGAATGCTACTAGCTGGTGATTTCCCAATCCCTTGTTTTTGGCTTCGGGTAGGAGTTTGTGTCGCGCACAAAGCATGGCGACCAGATTAGCATTACTCCCTCCTGTAACCATCAACCCCTCACCTTGAGGAAAGCCGATCAAGTCGTTGAGAGCCTCAATCAATTTAATCTCGATCAGCGTGGCTACTGGAGCAACTTCATAGGTATACATAGAAGTATTAGCAGTACTAGTTACCATTTCTGCTAATAATCCAGTTATTTCAAATCCACCCCAAAGCTGGTTGAAAAATTTGTGGCTACTAGTCCGCACGCTGTGGTCGAGGTACGATTCAATAATCGGAATTAAATCGGCTAAGGGAACTCCGTTTTCTGGTAAGCTTAAATCGAGTTTTTCCTTAAGGGTTTGAGGGTTTTTATAATCTATTACCTTGGTGTCGGTATTTTGATTTTCCTGCAAATATTTAAGGAGTTTATCAACAGTTAAGTTGATTATTTTTTCAAACTCGATCTAAATTTAATATTTAGTATAATTGCTGATTTGGTGGAATTGATAAGGGTGCATATCCTAAAAGCTGTTTGACCCGGTGGGTGGAATGGGCATCTTGCCCGTTACAATTTTCGGGCGTGCTGTCCCAACGGTGACGACGAAGCATAAAATGAGGGATCGCCCGTCCCTAACGGGTGCATCTCATTTTTGCTGTTTGAGCTAGTGGTGCGTTACGGGACGGACTATCCGAACAATGGCTACCGAGAAAATGAGGGATCGCCCGTCCCTAACGCACCCTACCCAAGTATCAAAGTGATACCAAAACTTCGGCAAGTTTCCTCTTCGTGCTAGCGAATACTTGATGTTGTTGATTGTCCCAAATGCTAACACGAGAATTAAGCTCGATGATTTTCGGTTGACCGTTAACTAGGGCAAGATCAATGCCATAAAACCTGGTACCGTACTGTACCATATGTTTTTCAATTTGTTCGACTAGATCTAAGACAGTGCTAGGGATAAGCTCTATTTCTACAACACGCATCTCGCCTCCTTCAGTCACGGATGCTACTAATTTTCCTGAAGCTGGAGTACGTACTATAGAGTGAACAATTTCCCCGTTGAGGAGTGCTACACGAAAGTCATGAACACCATTGACAATACCGGGTATACCTGAGCGTGAATCGAGAAACTCTTGCACTAAGAAGGGATAGGGGCAATCCTGCTTCTTTAAGAACTCATCGTCTCCAATGTGGACATTTCTGGCTTCAAGACCATCTAATGGCTTGACAACTTTATATTGCCCTGGTATATTAAGGAGCGCATCAAGAAACTCTTCTTGGCTGTTAACAAGATAGGTTTGGGGAGAATAGTCACTAAACAGCTGAAAGGTTTTATATTTGTTGGTGCAAATTTCGTTAATTTCCTGACAGTTAAGAACTGGGATAGTTCCATCAGAGATAAATAATCCTTTATCGAAAATGACATCAGCTTTGACAGGACCGGTTTCAATCACTTGTCCATCTCGTAATTCCCAACTCTGGGAAAATTCTCCTGACCCTAGATAGGAAGATTGGTGACGAACAACACGAAAATTGGCACCACAGGCTTCAATTGCTTCACCAAGTTGGGCAATGTGTCGTATATACTTTTTTTTAGTAAATGGGTAGGCAAAGGTGCCTGCTTCCTCAAAAAAGACAGCAACAGTTTTCAAGGTTTACCTCAAACTGGGCATCAGATAAAAATTATAGCAATTTTTATTTATTGTCTTGTGGACTTGAGCTAAAACCCTGTAAAATTAATCCCACAGCCGGTCAGGTGCATTACTGACAAGGGTGCCAGATGTCAACCTACCCTTTTGAATTAAGAATTTAGAATTAAGAATTTAGAATTCAACCTTCAACCTTCAACCAACCTCCAACCTTCAACCAACCTCCAACCTTCAACCAACCTTCAACCTTCAACCAACCTCCAACCTCCAACCTCCAACCTTCAACCAACCTCCAACCTTCAACCAACCTCCAACCTTCAACCTTCAACCAACCTTAAACCTTGAATCAACCCATTAATCTATTTGAATACGAAGCCCTAGCGCCGCAGTATCTATCTCCCATGGCACTGGATTATTACGCTAGTGGTGCTTGGGATGAAGTAACACTGCGAGACAATCGTGCAGCGTTTGAACAGATAAAACTCCGTCCTCGGATGTTGGTGGATGTTAGTCAACGAGATTTAAGCACACAAATCCTAGATCAGTCTCTGCCCATACCGATTCTGGTTGCTCCGATGGCATTCCAGTGTCTGGCCAATCCAGAGGGTGAATTGGCAACAGCAAGGGCTGCTGCTGAGGTAGGGGCAATCATGGTGTTGAGTACGATGTCCACCAAACCGTTAGAAGCTGTAGCGCTAGCTGGGAAACATCGACAACAGGAGAAAGGCAAAAAGGCAGAGGGGGAACAGACCGATATCCAAAATCCCTCATGGTTTCAGCTGTATGTCCATCGCGATCGCACTCTCACCCGTAGACTGGTGGAACGGGCGGAGGCAGCTGGTTTTAGTGCCCTTTGTCTGACCGTAGATGCACCAGTGTTGGGGTGTCGAGAAAGGGATCGACGCAATCAATTTACTCTACCGGTAGGGATGGAACTGGCTAATTTAGCGACAATGACCGGTCTGGAAATTCCCAAAACTGCAGGAGAATCGGGTTTATTGAGCTATTTTGCCCAGCAAATTGATCCAACACTGACCTGGCGGGATCTGGAATGGTTACAATCGATCACTACTCTACCGGTGTTGGTCAAAGGCATTTTGCGAGGAGATGATGCTCTCAAGGCATTGGACCATGGAGCAAAAGGAATCATTGTATCGAATCATGGGGGTCGGCAACTGGATAGTGCGATCGCATCCATCGATGCCTTACCCGAAGTGGTCGCAGCTGTGGGAAATCATCTACCAGTATTAATCGATGGGGGTATCCGTCGAGGTACTGATGTGCTCAAAGCTTTAGCCTTGGGTGCATCAGCGGTGTTGGTAGGTCGTCCAGTGTTATGGGGATTAGCTGTAGCAGGAGTTGCTGGAGTACGCCATGTCTTGCAATTGTTACGAGATGAATTGGATATAGCCATGGCGTTGAGTGGCTGTACTAAGGTCAAGGATATTGACCATAGTTTGGTGAAAATTAAACATTGACTAAATGATTAATAAATTAATATTAGCTTATAATGCCGGAACACTAAGCCAAATAGCTTAGTAATATAAATGAATTGGCTGAAGTTATAGCAAGACTGCGTATGTTAATTTTCATGAAAAAGGTTATTATTTATTGGTAATACTTTGATACTATTCCCCTAAATTACTGGCACTGAGTCAGGGTTAGGCTCAGGGTTAGATAACCTTTGAGCGATTTATCGATTGGAAAGTGATATCAGTAAGTAATTATTAGAATCCCAAAAAGAAATGAGGAATAAGCTAGCCACTATCACCCTTAGTATTATCTTATCTTTAACGTTTACCTCAGCCAGTTTAGCTGAAACAGTCTTGTCAGAAATTAAGCGCACTGGTGTTTTGAAAGTAGGAATTAGGAGAGATTCCCCTCCCTTTGGTTTTCTAGAGCAAGACCAATGGCAAGGCTACTGCGTGACTAAAATGTATTTTCTAGCCAACCATCTTGGTGAAGTACTCAATACATCTGTTCGGTTCGAGGCAATTCCATCTGTTCTAGACGAAGACTCTCCTAACAATCGTTATGGGATGGTAGCCAATGGCACGGTACATCTAGATTGTGGTCCCAATACGATCAAAAGTGCTCCACCACTATCAGGAGTTACTTACTCCACTGCTTTTTATTTTTCCGGGACACATTTTATAATCAGACCCGAAATGAAGGGTATATTCAATCCTGAAACTTCCCTAGCTGGTAGAAAAATTGGTGTCCTTCCTGGTTCAAATACACATCCCTTAATCTCCAGTACCTACCCATTAGCTGAAATAGAAGACGCTCGTTACAGAGGCTCTAACGGTCGAGAATTGGCTCTGAAAGATGTTGTCGAACGGGATATTGATGCTTTTGCCAGTGATGGCATGCTTTTAATGGCAGAAGCCTTAAGACAAGGGCTGACATTCCAGGATTTTACCTTAATTCCTGACCGACCGTTAAGTTGTGATTTTTACGGAATAATTTTACCTGATCAGGATATAGAATGGAAGAAAAAAATTGATAAATTTATTACTAACTTAAGGTGGGATATAATTTTGGAAAAATCCTTGGGTGTTGACTCGATTTATTACCAAGGTATACGACAAGCTGCTTATGAAAAATGTGCTAACTAAATCCCTGAAAGCTGACTGCTGAAAGCTGACTGCTGAAAGCTGACTGCTGAAAGCTGAATAATGAATACTTACAACCCTATGATTATTCAAATAGACGCTTAAATAGACGACTATGTTAAACCCATTCTTTTGGATTAAGCGTGCTTCCCATCGTCGATGGTTTTACCTGCTGATTCTGGTAGTTGTGGCACTGGCTCTAGGGGTAGGGTTACCCCATACCTCATCAGCATTTGATTTATGTGGGTTGTTGGATGGTGATGCAGGAATTGAGATAATTCAGTTAATCACCATTTCTGATCAACAAGAAGTAGAGCTGGGTAAGTGTTTGAATCAACAAGAAGTTGCTCAAGGGCTGGAGATTTACAGCGGACGCAAAATCACTGAATACGTCCAAGACATTGGTAAGAGATTAATCCCCTATAGCGATCGCCCCAATTTTCCCTATACCTTTCAAGTAGTCAGGAACAACGATATAAATGCCTTTGCCTTGGTGGGTGGCTTTGTTTATGTTCATACTGGCTTGCTGAAAGGGGTAGAAAATGAAGCTGAGTTAGCTGCAGTGATAGCTCACGAAATTGCTCACATTACTAGCAAACACAGCATAGAGAAACTGCGCCAGATTATCAAAGACAAGAACCTTGAGGTAAATAGTGAAGTCGAGTATGGGACAATTATAAATCTTCTTGAGGATATCGCCTTCTCTCTTCCCCGAGGAAGGCAGCAGGAATATGAAGCGGATCGCAAGGGATTAGAAATGTTGCACGGTGCTGGCTACGCTCCCTCAGGCATGACTGGATTTCTCGAAAAATTAACCAAAGGCAATACACCGGCAATGCTAAGAACCCACCCAGAACCAGCAAAACGCCTTGATACTCTCAACGAAATAATCAACAAAAAAGGTTGGGATCCCAATGATGGTGATGGCTTAGACAGTGATGCTTACAAACAGAGAATCCAATCTCTAGCAATCGAGTAGGTGAGCTAGCTATAGTGACTGGCTGTAACAAATTTAATCTAACTTATTTAAGTTAGTTTTTAAACAAGTGCGCACATATTTATATACTCTGGCATAGGGTATATCCATGCCACACAATTCCTTTAACCAAAGTTGCACTTCCCCATAACTACTAAATCCTTCCGGTTGTTGTAATTGAAATCGTAATTTTTCCTCAGTCCCTGCTCCCGACTCCCGAGCATTTGTTACAAAATTTTAAAAATATGCTATAATGTAATATTTTTTGTGCTATAGTATCAGAGTGGGCGCTGAGACGCCCAGAGTCAAGAGCTAGCCCGGGGAGAGTCCAATACCTACGGGCTAGCTCTGGCTCTCCTATCAAAAGGAGATACTTTAATGATGACCTATTCTGAACGCCTTCATCCGTGGGTGGTCATTCGGCTGTTACCACAAGCGATGCAGCGCGGTCTTGGGGGTTTCCCCCATGAGCGACTGCATCAAGACATG
>NZ_JAAHHZ010000089.1:0-26626 GCF_010672005.1 Moorena sp. SIO4A5
AAACTATCGATCGCCTAAGAAGCGAACGAGATGATCTCAAGAAAGAACTAGATACCTACCGAAGTTATCTGGATAAGCGCTCTACAGATATCAGAGCTTTAATTTATACAGAATTACAACTATTTTCCCCAAAAATAGCTGAGGAACTCAGGAAGGAATTCAGAACACAATTTCACCTCGTGATTGCCTTGTTGGTTTTCACTACCCTATTGACCACCGTCAGTGGTTTTGTAGTTATGTCTAGTCTTGTTGATAGTTCGGTAAAAGGACATATCAAAGATCAAGAAGAACAACTTAAGAAACTCAACAAACGTATAAACAATTCTCTATTTGATAACCGAGTTGATCTGCAAGTTCTTCAGCAACAAACTCAAACTATCAAAGCCCAAACTCAAGACTATCAAAAACAAGCTCACTATCTAAATAGTAAGGTACAAAGCTTAGATATCAACGCTTCTACTATAGAGAAAAAACTTAATGCTCTTCTAGAATCAGACCCAGTAGCCTTGGGAGATATAGTTGAACGGATAAATAACTTAACTCAAGATAGTAATCAGCTGATTACTATCTCTCGCAGTATCGAAGAAGTGGCTAATTCACAGATTAAACTGGAGAGTGGAGAGATTTCTGTTAGGGAAGGGAATTTATCAAAGGGTGATGGCAGACGAAGAATATCAGGTGAGCAAAAGTTTAATACCAACTTTTCTTCCGAGCCTGTGGTTTATATTGCTTTAAACGACATCGATAGTGATAATGATGAAAATCTCCGATTAAAAGTTGATGTCACTGATGTCAACCGAGAGGGGTTTCAGTATGTATTGGAAACCTGGGGAGACACGCGGGTTTACAGTGCTAATGCAAGTTGGTTTGCCTATGGCAAATAAATCAGATCTAGTCCGGTTTAATACTTATCATTGAATGGTGTTCGTCAAGGAAAATGGATTCAGCGCTGCATCGCTATTCCCTATTCCCTATTGCCTGGGCGCAGCGCTATAGTTTTTCCACCCACGAATTCGGTCAGGGGAAATAGTTTTGGTTATCCCCTTTCCCTTTGTCTAGCCCTAACGTGAAATCAATAGACTACTAGACATCTCCATAAAATCGGTTTTGACCCAGGCATTACAAGGGTTTGAGGTTAATTTTTGGAGATGTCTACTGGTTTTCTTCTGTCTTCCCCTTGCTGTTACCGGGAGAAGAATTGTATATAGCGTCTAACTGTTGGCGAGCGTCTTCAACGGTCATTGACCGCATCACTAACAGCGGTTCATTGATAGGGTTGCCACTATCATCAAGCAGTTCCGGGTGCGGTACTGACTTAGCAGGAGATGGATTGGCATTCACTTGATTCCGACCCCATTGGGCGGGTGATTTTCCCGATGCTGAGAAAGAACGCTGGGAATCAAAACTCAAACTTAATAGGTTACGAATTAAATTCCCAATCGCTAAAAATGCTATAACAGTAAAGGCAATTAGATAAATTAGGTGTAACATCGTATTGTCCTCCCGACCAAATAGTTGGTCTTTAACTCCTTGTCTTGCTCAGGGATAAAAAACGGCTTTTTATAGGTGGTTAGTTAACCTTAACAAAACGTAGTCCACTATTTCCTCAATCATTTCCTGAATCTAGGTGCGTCAAGATTAGTCATTCCCTGAGGCCGCTGACTCGGATGCACCGGATGCCAATGATCGCAACCGGATTGCCACTCCCCAACATTCTCTCACTAATTGGTGCCATGGCATCATGGTAGAAAGTTCAACTCCTACTTGACCATTAGTGGCGTCAAAAAGCATTTTAGCTGTATTTACCTCCTTCTGGGCTTGCTTTACCCGCTTGAGTAGCTCAGATTGTTCCTCCGTGGTCAAAAAGGTGATATCTTCAGTTTCTAACAACGAAAGCGATCGCTCAAACCAGTAGTCAAAATCTACTAGTAGCGGTTCCAATATGGTTTTCAGTAACTCCGGTGTTGATGGCTGGGGTTGATCCATGATATTAAAAGGGTTTATTTTTTCATAGTCTACCTTAATTATATTTACATTTTTTTACAATTTGTGACATAACCCTTAACACTTTTAGAACACTACTACTCCCTCAAAATTCAATTGAGGGGTAAGCATATGCGCTACTTGAGATGCTACTTGAGGTGCGGTCAGCCGTCAGCGGTCAGCCGTTAGCAGACGTAACTCAGCATTATTGGAATGGTTACCTGTTTTCTTGATGCAAAGCGCTCATGGGGGAAACCACGGCAATAGCGAGTGGGGGGAACCACGGCAGCGCGGTCATGGTTTGAAGTTACCGTAAGATAGTGGAGCCTTATTAACAAATATTTAACCCTTTTCTGCATAACCTGCTAACTATAAAGGCTCCACTATCTAAGGTTTCGTCTCCGGGGAGACCCCCAAGACCGGGCTGCCTCCCCAAGACCGGGCTGCCTCCCCAAGACCGTAATGGTGCGTTTGACCCGTAATTAAATTCGCCACGGGTCGCACCTGAGGCATCGCTTATTCAAAAGCACCATCTGTAGCGTGGCACAGGCTTCGACGCATCGGACCCATTAGCTGATAGCTGATAGCTGATCCCTGAAAGCTGATAGCTGAATGCTTACATTGAGGGGTAAGCTCAAGTCCGGTTGAATACCCATCATAAAGACGATTGATGGCCAGATGGTTAAATGGGGCAGATTTTGATTAAGGGTAATTATCCTGACATGATCTAAAATAGACCTTGGCCAATTAGGCACGCTTGTACTATGCATTTGTGCTATCAATTAAGTACCAAAACCATTAAGCCAACCCGTAACCCCTAACCCCTTGCCCTCACCCTCAAAACTAAATTGAGAGAGTACTACACCAGAAACATGTACTTTGCGAAAAACTAAGCTTTGTATCATAGAGGGATAGCACAAAATTGGTGTTACGGTCATAGCGCGTTACTCAATTCCATAGAACATTCACCGATGGTTAACTCAGAACCCTCCGAACAGCCTGAAAAAATTCATTTGCCCCGTACTAGCGAATCCGATACCCTAAAAAGGCTCCGTCATACGACCTCCCATGTGATGGCGATGGCCGTCCAGAAGCTATTTCCGAAGGCTCAGGTGACTATCGGTCCTTGGATTGAAAATGGTTTTTATTATGATTTTGATCAGCCAGAACCGTTTACTGAGCAAGACCTGAAGAAAATCCAAAAGGAAATGGTCAAAATCATTAAGCGGAAGCTTCCGGTAATTCGGGAAGAGGTGCCACGGGAAGAAGCTCAACGGCGGATCAAGGAACTGGGTGAATCCTATAAACTGGAAATTTTGGCAGATTTAGAAGACCCGATCTCGATTTACCACCTGGGGGATGAGTGGTGGGATTTGTGTGCTGGTCCCCATTTGGAAAATACCAGTGAAATCAACCCGAAGGCTATTGAATTGGAAAGTGTGGCTGGGGCTTACTGGCGAGGGGATGCGAGTAATACTCAACTCCAGCGCATTTATGGTACAGCTTGGGAAAACCCAGAGCAACTACAGGAATATAAGCGCCGTAAGCAAGAAGCCCTGAAACGGGATCACCGTAAGCTGGGTAAGGAACTGGGACTGTTTATTTTTTCTGACCCGGTGGGACCAGGATTACCCCTGTGGACCCCGAAAGGAACGGTTTTGCGTACCCTTTTGAAAGATTTCCTCACGCAAGAACAGCTTAAACGAGGTTATCTACCAGTGGAGACACCCCATATTGGTCGAGTGGACTTGTTTAAGGTATCCGGTCACTGGCAGAACTATAAAGAGGATATGTTCCCGATGATGGCTGAGGATGAGGAAGCAGCAGCCGCAGAACAAGGATTTGTCCTAAAGCCGATGAATTGCCCCTTCCATATCCAAATTTATAAGAGTGAATTGCGCTCCTACCGGGAATTGCCCATGCGCTTGGCAGAATTTGGTACAGTGTATCGCTATGAGCAATCTGGGGAACTGGGGGGGTTAACCAGGGTGCGCGGTTTCACGGTGGATGATTCTCACCTATTTGTGATGCCGGATCAGTTGGATGGGGAATTCATCAGTGTGGTGGATTTAATCCTGTCAGTGTTCAAAAGTCTGCAACTGAAGAACTTTAAAGCACGGTTGAGTTTCCGTGACCCGGCCTCGGATAAGTATATTGGTTCCGATCAGGCTTGGGAAAAAGCCCAAGGAGCAATTCGCCGTGCTGTGGATACCTTGGGCATGGAATCCTCTGAAGCACTAGGGGAAGCGGCATTTTATGGCCCGAAACTGGACTTTATCTTCCAGGATCTCCTGGACAGGGAATGGCAGTTAGGAACGGTACAGGTGGATTACAACTTGCCAGAACGATTTGATTTGGAGTATGTGGCAGAAGATGGCACTCGCCAACGCCCGATTATGATTCACCGTGCCCCCTTTGGGTCTATCGAGCGCCTAACTGGGATATTGATTGAACAGTATGGGGGAGACTTCCCCTTCTGGTTAGCACCAGTACAAGCACGATTGTTACCAGTCGGGGACGCACAATTGCCTTTTGCTCAGGAAATGGCAACAAAAATGCGATCGCATGGGATACGGGCAGAAGTCGATACCAGTGGGGAAAGGCTTGGTAAAGCAATTCGTAATGCCGAAAAGGCTAAAATCCCGGTGATGAGTGTGATTGGTGCCAAGGAAGTCGAAGCAAACAGTTTAAATATTCGTACCCGTGCCGCTGGGGAATTGGGAATGATGCCCATAGACCTGGTTGTAGAAAAGATGGAGCAGGCAAATCGGAATCGGGAGAATTTTTAGACTCTAAAGGGAGTAGGGAAAGAGAGGGGAGTGTCGGAGGTGTGGGAGGTGTGGGGAGATAGGGAGATGGGGAGATGGGAAGATGGGGAGATGGGGAGATAGGGAGATGGGGAGATGGGGAGTTAGATCAGCAACTGGCTTGGTTTCCACGGGGCTGACAAGGTGCGGACCCAGGTGACCAAATTCCCAATTCCCAATTCCCGATTCCCAATTCCCGATTCCCTACTCCCTACTCCCTACTCCCTACTCCCTACTCCCTACTCCCTACTCCCTACTCCCCATTCAACAGTTCTGGCAAAATCCCATCACACAATTTGCGATCGCTTTCACTCAAGGTCGGATTATGCTTCAAATAGTCCCTGATCCAATAGCACCCCTTCACCAATAAATTCTTTAAATCAGAGGTTAAATCACAGCTAGTGGTATGACTCCCCCTGGTAACTATCCCCTGTCCAGGTTTTACACCTAGGAGTGTACTGCCATTAATCGGTCCGCCAACGGTTTTGATTTCTGTACCATCGATATTCCAGATTTTAGCAGTACCATCTTCACTGACCGATACCAAAGTTTGACCGTCAGCCAGGAAACAGGCATTGCACACAGGAGCAAGATGTCCTTTTAGGGTTTTGAATTCCTTACCATCACGAGTCCAAAGCTTTACCGTCCTATCAGAACTAACGGAAGCAATCATTTGACTGTCTGGACTAAAAACAACACCTCTAACTCCTGCTTGATGTCCTTGTAAGGTAGTGATCAGTTTACCATCCAAACTCCACAGTTTCACCGTTTTATCAGCACTAGCGGAAGCCATAATTTCACCATCCCCACTGAATCTCAAACAGACAATTTTTAGACTATGGGCTGGAATCGTATCGATTAAGCTACCATCGAGATGCCAACGTTTAATGGTTTTATCTTCTCCTGCGGAAGCCAGCATCTGACCATCCTGACTGAATCTAATGGTAAGGATTTTAGCAAGATGACCGTTGAGAGTATTTAGCAGTACTCCGTTATCCTGTCCATACTTATCATCAATCCCCCACAACTTGATGATTCTGTCATTACCCGCAGAAGCCAGGATTTTACCATCAGGACTAAAACTTAGACTCCTGATACTCAGACCATGGGCTGGAAAGGTTTGCAGTAAGGCTCCATTAAGATGCCAAATTTTAATAATACCATCCACACTAGCAGTGGCTAATAGTTTTGCTTTAGGACTAAAACTGACACTCCTGACACTAGCTTCATGTCCTGAAAATGTTCTGAGTAATGTGCCGTCTAGACTCCATAGTTTTACTGTTTTATCTTCACTAGCTGAAGCATACTGCTGACCGGTAGAATTAAAACAAAAGCCGATAAGTTTACCAGTATGGCTTTGCTGAGTATTGAGTCCAATGCCCTTGAGACTCCAAAGTCTGATAGTTTTATCTACACTAGCAGAAGCCAGTAGCCGTCCATCGGGGCTGAAACTTACCCCACACACAGACCCTTTGTGTCCTCGTAAGGTCTTGAGCTTAATGCCATCAAGGTTATAAAGTCGAATTCGATTATCTTTACTGGCTAGTGCTAACATTTGACCATCGGGACTAAATCTAACCCGATACACTGGCAAGCCATAATTATCGATGGAGTTGAGTTCTTTGCCATCTATATTCCAGAGTTTAACGGTACCGTCCGAACTCCCGGAAGCCAGCATCCGACCATCTGGACTAAAGCAGACACTCCAGACACCCCTTGCATGACGATTGAAAATTTTGGGCCAACTACTGTCTAAATTCCAGAGTTTGATAGTGCCATCTTCACTAGCGATCGCAAGGGATTTACCATCAGGACTAAAACTAATCCCAAAGTTAGCAGGACCAAACCTGGTCAGGGTTTTAATCCGAGTACCATTAGGATGCCACAGCTGGATCGTGCCATCTTTACTAGCAGCAGCAATGGTGTTACCATCGGGACTAAAACTAATGTTGAAAACTTGGTTTTTATGACCTCTGAGAGTTTTCAGTAACTTGCCATCCCGTTGCCAGAGTTTGATGGTGCTATCAGCACTAGCAGAGGCAAACATTTCACCATTGGGACTAAAGCTAATGCTAAACACTTGCTCCTTGTGACCCCGACAGCTTGCCAAAGCTTTCCCATCAATTCCCCAAATCTTGATGGTGCCATCTTCACTAGCAGAGGTAATTAGTTTACCATCAGGACTTAAACAAACACCAAATACTCCCGCATCATGTCCTTCCAAACGATTGCACTCTTGCAAGTTATTGATAATTTCCTGAAGCTGATTCACTTGTTGCTGTTTGATATCAGGAGCAACCTCTGTGGTGAGTAATCGTTTACCAGCTTTTACACTAGCGATCAATGCTCCTAACTGGTCGTGGGAAGATAGTAGAGCTTGAGATAGAGAACTCAGGGCTTTAATTTCTGCAATTTCTGCTCGTCTTCGTTCCTTTTGTTCTTGATGAAGTGCTTGCTTTAGTTCTTCTTTGGTCAGTTTTAACTCCGCTAGGATTTGAGGCTCTTGTCCTTGGCGAATAAATGATACTAAATAATCATGAACTAACTGATAACGATCAGCAGGATATTCTGGCACTTCAAATACTAAACCAGAACCCACTAACACCTCCATTACTAAATCCAGTTGCTCCTCTTCTAAGTCCAAATCTTCAGCTAATTCAGCCTGAGTTTTTAGCGGTCGCATCCCGTTTTCATCGGTCAGTAAATATAAAACAAGTTTAGTGATTCGTTCGTTCTCTTCACCACAGTCTTTAATAGCTGTTTCTAGGTATCGTTCAACCAGTTTTTCCTTCGGACCTTTGGCTAGATAATCTGCTAAGGTGGTAATTTTTTCGGCTTGGAGCTGAGCTCCTACCACTTGCAACTCAATGGGGAGCACCTCATTGGTATCTCCTGCTAAATCCTTGACTAGAGCATCGGTTAGGGTTGGCTCTAGAGAAAATGCCGTGTGTTCCGTTAAGCTTTTAATAACTGATTTAGTTTGCTTTGGGGAAAAGTTACCGAGATAGTAAAGAATCGTTTTATCTAAAATATTGTTGTTAATGACATCTAATTGAATTAGACGGTTACACTCTAACAAGTAATGAAGGTCATCTTCTCTAAGGGATAAAATAATTTTAACATAGGGAATATTCAAACAGATCTTCATAAATTCATATAAAACCATTCGTTGCTTTCTGTCTTTAGCCGCAAAGAAAAATTCTTCAAATTGGTCAAAGACTAAAACCACTAGGATATTGTATTCTGTTATTTCCCAGAATGTCTTGAGAATTGCGGCTGTTGTTTCTAGAGTATTACCATGATACTTAATCAGTTTTTTTTCTGCCAGAGACTTGGCTAAGGCTTTTCCAAATTCGGGAATCCAATCGGTATAAACTTGCTGGAAAACCGTTAATACCTCACGGGAGCCAATGGTTTTTTGTTTCAAGGTGGGAATTAACCCAGCTTGGACAAGGGAACTTTTACCTACTCCTGATTGACCATAAATTACCGTTAGTTTATGGTCACTACGGCCCATACGTTGCATTAAGCGATTGACATCCCCTTGTCTACCAGAGGCCGCAATGGCTGGGGTCACAGAATTGTGGTAGTCTAGATTCGGTAATGCTGGGTTAGTTACCTGTTGTTTAGGCTGCAATCGACCAGCACCAATAAAGGCTCGAAAATTGTACTGCTGCTCAATGGAGCGTCGTTCTTGTTTAACCCGAAAAGCAGTCAAATAGTTACCTTGTTGGCAGTAGCACTGGCGCAATTCTTCTAAAATCCGAATGTAAAGCTCTGGATCATACTGGGCTTTGGTTCTGGCTTTGGCCGTTTCCAGAGTTGTCAGACTGTCTTGGATTTTAGCTTGCTGCTGTTGCTGTTGCGATCGCGCAGCCCCACGATGCGATCGCGCTAGAGACAATAAATACCAACCTTGGTGAAATGAGCGCTCCCAATCACAATCGGTATCGAGTGAGCATGAGGTTGGTGTACACAATTCAGACAATGCCTGTTCTAAGATTAACAGAGCCTGTTGGGCTAACTGTTGCGCTTTAGTCCAATCAGATTTCCATAAGGCGACTTCTGCTAAAAAGCCATAGGCTCGCGCTAGTCTAAACGGATTACCATAGGTTTGATGGAGAGTCAAGGCTTTGTTAGCAACCGCCTCCAACTCATCCCACTGCCCTAGTCGTTGTAGTACCTCTGCCCAAGGATTAATAAACTTGGCAACTAAGTCTGGTCGCTCAGCCTGTTCAAAGACCTTAATACATTGCTGATAATACTCTGCGGCATGACCACAAGCGACTTGATGCTCAGCCCGATGTCTCTCAGCATAGGTACGCCACCATAATCCTAAATAGTACAGTAAGCATCCAACCCGCTCTGATGAGGAAGTGAATGTTTGGGGTTTTTCCTGGGTTGCCCTGGCCTCTGGCTCAATCTGCTGCCATTGGGCTAAACTACGCTGATAATGTTCTAGAGACTCTTGTGATGACCCATCAGCGGCACGACCCAAAACAAATTCTAAGCTGGCTTCTAACCGTGGGTCTAATCTGACCTTACGATGGTTTAGCTCATTCTGGGCTGACTTTAACTCCGTGCGGCGAGTCGAACCAATGCCCAAATTCAGGTCATCATTGTCTAGAAATCTGCCAGCACCAGAGTTTAATACTTTGCCATAGACCTGATTGACCGTTTGCTCAATAAAATCAATTAACTCATCCGTTGCCATCTCAAAGCCTATGGGAGTAGCAGCCCAACTGGTGAAATCTGGTGCTACTCGCCTCAGCTTGTGTTGGACCTGATCGGTTACCCATAACACCAGGGGGAAGGGGAAGGTTTTGCGAAATTCATCCCGTGCATTATTGGTAGAAACCAATAACCTATCAATATCCCTAACTAATTCCAAATTGTGAACAATAAGGGCATCGGGTAGTATTGATGTCAGTTCCGCTTGAACATTGCTATAGAGGTTAAGAGCCGATGAGGCCAAAGCCCTGGAGTGAAACTTAATCTGGTAGCGTTCTGTCAGTTGTTGTGTTAAGCGCTGCCGCAATGATTGATAATTACAACGGGCTAAAATCAGAGAAAATTGTCCCTGAGAAAATGCGATCGCCCGTGCTAGCATTCTTAATGATTCATTGTTATTGCCATTGAAATCTTTGGGTTGGAGCGTCATATTTATTCCAACGGTTGTGCTTCTGCCAGAATCTGATTTACGCCCTGACCATCCCCTCTGCTGATCTTGGTAGCCATGGAGCGCGTTCATGGGGGGGTTTCTACCATTATTGACTACTGCAAACCCTTAGGGTTTCCACCGTTGGGCAACGGTTTTGGTTTCCAAGGGTAGTGCGTTCGCGTAGCGTGGCCGTTCGCGTAGCGTGGCCGAAAGGCCAAAAGGCCAGACAAGGGTTTGATAGGGATCTTCACCCTTTACTCGCCTTTGCTGCAACACCTGAAACAGTAATTCCCATTATTTACCAGTAACCGCTGGCACCTGAATCTTCCGTTGCTTTCTGATTACCTTTTCCAAGCAACGACCTCTAGGAAGTTGATCTATTATACCACATTTTTTTTGTTGTTCGCGTAGCGTGGCCTTTTGGCCAAGATTGGTTGGTTGAAGGTTGGTTGGTTGAAGGTTGGTTGGTTGAAGGTTGGTTGGTTGAAGGTTGGTTGGTTGAAGGTTGGTTGGTTGAAGGTTGGTTGTTCCCATAGCGTGGCCGAAAGGTCAAGGTTGTTGGGATCTGATATCGTAGTCAAGGTTATAAGAATATAAGTTTTCAGCGCAATAGTTTAGGAGTAAAACGATGGCACTAGTTAATTCGACAATGTTGTCCTTAGGTACCAAAGCACCAGAGTTTCAGTTACCGGATGCAGTGTCTGGCGAGACGATTTCCTTAGAGACCTTTGCCGGTAAGCAGGGGTTACTGGTAATGTTTATCTGCCGTCATTGTCCTTTTGTTAAACATGTACAGGGAGAATTGGCCAAGCTAGGGAAAGACTATGCCGATGCTAATCTCGGTATGGTGGCAATTAGCGCTAATGATGCGGATAATTACCCGGATGATGCTCCCGATCAACTTAAGGAAATGGCTCAGGCGCTGGGATTTACCTTTCCCTTCTGTCATGATCAGAGTCAGCAAACGGCTCAGGCTTATACAGCTGCTTGTACCCCAGATTTTTTTCTATTCGATGCTAACCAAGAGCTAGTTTACCGAGGTCAATTGGATGATAGTCGTCCTAGTAATGGGATACCAGTTACCGGTAAGGATTTACGAGCAGCTATTGATGCGGTGCTAGGGTCGCAACCGGTGAATTCTGAGCAAAAGCCTAGTATTGGTTGCAATATTAAGTGGAAGCCGGGGAATGAACCAGCTTATTTTGGTGTTTGATATGTTGTTGAATTGAGAATGAAGAATGTAGAATGAAGAATGAAGAATGCAGAATGAAGAATTAAGAATGTAGAATGAAGAATGTAGAAGAATGTAGAATTAAGAATGTAGAAGAATGTAGAAGAATGTAGAATTAATAATTTAGAATGCAGAATGCAGGGTGTTGCTGAATCAAGGAATGAATAGAAGTAGAGTGGGCTACTGCCCGCCCGAAAATAAGCATGAAACTGGCAAGATGCCAGTTCCACCAAGATGCCCATTCCACAAAACTCTTAAAATCATTCCATTATTAAGCAACGCCGAATTATCAATTATCAATTATCAATTATCAATTATCAATTCTTAATTCTTAATTCTTAATTCTCAATTCTCAATTCTCAATTCTCAATTCTCAATTCTCAATTCTTAATTCTTAATTCTCAATTCTTAATTATAATCCTCACCGAACTGAGAACTGTTAAAAGATTAGATATTATACTCCTCTGCCCATTTCTTTAGCTCCTCCAGAAATCTCAGGGCTGTGCGACCAAAATCTGTGATCTCATAGGCCACAGCAATGGGCTTGGTACTGATTACGTTACGGTTGACTAGGCCCGTATCCTCCATTTCTCTAAGTCGCTGGGTCACCATTTTTTTGCTAGCTCCGCCGATCTGGCGCGCTAGATCGTTGAATCGCATCGGGCCATCCTTGAGATGCCAAAGAATCGATCCTTTCCATTTGCCACCCAAAATCCGCATTCCACGCTCGATTGGACAGGGGCTGAGACAGGGGTCAATGGCCTTCTTGATGGCATCACTATCGGTTTTGATGTCGATGTCACTATCAGTTTCGATGTCAATGCTGTGTTCGCGTAGCGTGGGCCTATGCCCATCGCTATCTATTTCCATGTCCATGAAGGAACTCATATTTTATACCTGGTTACTAAACGTAGACTAGTTGACTATCGTAACTTAAATTTTTACCATGAAGCAATACATGAAGCAATAACTGTACACATTATCTGATGGGAGGAAGTAGTCTGATGAAAACCCTGCTTTTGATTTTGGGCAAAGAGACTAAGGAGTTCGCTAAAGGCCGCTACAATCAAGGTCTTTTCGAGATAGCGGTGGAGATATTGAAAGATCAATACGAGCTACTGACCACTGTTGTGGAAGACGGCTACAACATTCCAGAGGAGATTGCGAAATTCAAGCAAGCTGATGGGGTCATTTTTCAGTACCCAGTGTACTGGTTCATGATGCCGTCAACCCTAAAGCGTTACATAGACGATGTCTACGCCTATGGTGAGTTTTTCGGGCACAGTAATGGCTCATACGGATCGGGTGGCCTGATGAATGGCAAGAAATTCATGCTGTCTACTACATGGAATGCGCCCGCCGACGTCTTTAATAATCCCAATAGTTTTTTTGAAGGACTCTCACTACAAGAGGTGCTGCTGCCCATGCGTAAGAGCCATGAGTTTTGTGGCTTCGAGGAATTGCCCCATTTCGCGTGCTACAACGTCATCAAAAATCCACAATTTGACGCTGACCGAGAACGGTACATCAGTCACCTAAAGATGGTGTTTCTTGACCCCGACCATGATTTAGGTGTTGAAGTGGCGAAGCCTCTGTCTGCTCCGTGCTCCAAAGCTCATTAAAACTAACTCAAGCGTCAATATCTCATCCAAAGAAAAATCATGACGAAACAAGCTGAGATTCATCTTTACACTGCATCGACTATGAACGGATGGAAGCCGCTGATCTTTCTTGAAGAAGCAGAGGTGGACTATGAGATGACCTATATTGACTTTTCCAAAAAAGAACAGAAATCAGACTGGTACAGATCTCTTAATCCCAATGGGCGCATCCCGACCATCGTGGATCGTGGTAATGACGATTTTGTGGTTTTTGAGTCGGGTGCGATTCTTTGGTATCTAGCTGAGAAATATCAAAAGTTCCTTCCCGAGGGGGAAAAAGCTCGATCCCAAGCGCTTCAGTGGCTGATGTTTCAGATGAGTGGCATTGGACCGATGATGGGTCAGGCGATGTACTTTCAGCGGATTGCAGAACCTCAAGGGCATCGTGATGAATTTGCCATCAAGCGCTATGGGTCAGAATCACGAAGGCTACTGGAAGTCTTGGATCAGCAGCTTGAGGGGAAAACTTACATCCTTGGCAATGAGTTCACTATTGTAGATATGGCCACTTATCCTTGGGCACGAGCTTATTACTGGGCGAAAGTATCGGTGGATGGGCTGAAAAACCTTCAAGGCTGGTTTGACCGTATTGATGCCCGACCTGCAACTCAACGGGCACTAGAGCTCCCTAAACCCTTTCCTGCCTTTTTTGGAAAAGGGGATGTGGCTGCGGCAGAAGCTGCTAATTCCGCACGTTTTCAAAGTGATATTAAACCATAAGCCATGGATGATGGAAACAAAAATTAACACTCGGGGAAATAAAAATGTGATAAAATCCTAGTCGTTGATCAGGGAAGATTGGGCAAAGCAAAATTTTTGTCCAAGGTGTTTGTTTGCCAAAAATGTTGGTCAAAAATAAGCACATCCCTTGATTTGATCCAATAAAAGGCTATCTATACCTTTTTGACTGTTTACAGTTAACTGTTAACCGTTAACTATTGATTGCCCCGGGATCTTCTTTTTAGGGTTAGATATAGAGGATTATTAAGGGATAAATTATGTCAAAATCCCGAAGAGTTGGGGAAAATTCAGCTCCTATCCTCTTGAGATCTGCCCCCCTCAGTCTAAATCGAGCAATGTTACAGCTGTGCCGATCTTCCGGTGGTAAGCTCGGGAGCAACTGTTGACAGTTAACGGTTAACACTGAACAGTGAACCAAACTATACACCTTATATCTTCTTTGATTAACACTGAAAAGTCAACCAAACTGTACAGGTTACATCTTCAGGTGCGCTTGACCTTGGCGAATTTAATTCTTAATAGGTCAAGGGCACCTAATTAACGTCTTATCAACACGAAAAACCAATGATTCTTTACCGACAAAAGAAATTTAGCATTTTGTTTGGCAGTCTCTTAATCGTTGGGGCATGGTGGTTACCTGTCCAAGCTCAACAGACCACTAATTCACCCAATGAGCAAGCGGTTACGACTGAAGATTCAACTATTCCGAAAGCGGTTACTACTGCAGATCCAACTATTCCGATTGAGGAGCTAGAGCTATTGCTCAAGCCATTCACTAAGGATGAGCTGGATGGTGAAGCTCAGGGGTGGATGTCCTTGCTTAAAACTAAAGTTAAAGAACTCAGCGATGCGGAAATTGCTGTCAAGCGCAAAAATCGAGAGCTTCAAAAAACTAAGGAAGCTGTTGATGCCCTAGAAGATGCCAAAAAGGCTCTTGAGGAAGGGACTGAGCCATCCCCATCAGGTGGCGTAAAAGCTAAAGAGGGGGCGGAAGAAGCACAGGAAGCTCTCGAAAAAGCTCAGGAGTCAGTAAAAGAAGCAGTCAAACAAGGAGAAAAGACCGAGCAGGATAAAACCTCGCAAGGGGCGATTGATCAAGCAGTTGAAGGTACTCAACAGCAGAAAGATAAAGCCAAAACCTCAAGCTCAGAAGAGGAAGTTGCTAAGGTTCAAGAGCAGATCGGGACAATTAGCAACAAAGTCGTTACGGATGAACAAGAGCAGAAAAAGACTGAACAGGGACTGGAAAAAGCCAAAGAAAACATAGAAGAAGCGGTCGAGGCGAAGGCCGAAGTTAAAAAGCAAGTACTGGTCAACATGACCAGATTGCGGGATGAACGCACTGCTTTGAGCGATCGCTTTGAGGTGGTACTTCAAGAGCTGGAACTTAAAGACGGTGATGTCAAGTCGTACAAAAAATACATCGATGCCATCAGTGGGATTAAGGTAGACGTAAGCGACACTCAAGGAACCTGGATTACCATCGTCGGCTGGCTCCAGTCTAAAGAAGGAGGTCTGCGCTGGGCGAATAACATTGGCAAATGTATAGGAATCGTTGCTGGTTTTAGCATCCTATCGGTGATCTTAAGTACACTCCTCGAGAAATCTTTGTGGATGTTCCCGAATATTTCAGTGATGTTGCGTCAGTTCTTGGTTAGTCTAACCCGCCAAGGATTATTTGTGGTGGGTATTATTGTAGGGATTACTGCCCTAGAGGTCAGTATTGGCCCACTGATCGCTATGATTGGAGCTGCTGGTTTTGTGGTAGCATTTGCGTTACAAAGTACCCTCGGTAACTTTGCCAATGGGTTAATGATATTACTCTATAAACCTTTCGACGTGGGGGATATGATTGAAGTAGCTGGGGTAAAAGGAGAGGTTGAGGATGTTAACTTAATTTGCACCACCATCAAGACTCCTCGAAATAAAATTATTATTGTGCCCAACAATTCAGTCTGGGGTAACGTTATCGAGAATGAAACCACTAGCCCCGTCCGCGCTATGTTTATCACAGTAAGGGTCAGCTACCAAAATAGTATTACTCAAACGAGCCAAGTTCTTAAAGATATTGCTAACTCTCATCCTTTAGTATTGAAAGACCCAGAACCTTGGATTACGACCGGTGAATTGGCTGAATATGCTGTTAAGATTTGGTTTAAAGCATATACTAAGACAGAGGATTACTGGACTGTCTATCCTGACATCAATCGAATTATAAAAGAAAGATTAGAACAAGAGGGAATTGTGATCCCACTGCCGAGACAGGAACTATACATTAGCGAATCTATGGCTAAGGAAGAGGGCAGTATGGCAAAAAGGTTTAAAGACAATGACCTTCCCCTAGAAGAAGTTATGCCCAGATAGCAACTCCTTGCGCTCCATAGCTCTCTCCCCAAGGGTTAAACCCCACATTCCGCAGATTAATTTGTAGTATGCAAAGTAATACGCTAATCCTGTGTACCTTGGGGATTTTTTACATATTAATATTTAATTATATAATTAGCTATGTTTTATAGGCTACACATAAATCGTGATAATTACGTACTACACGGTGAAGTGCGGAATGTTGGTTAAAGGATGCTTTAATTAGCAGCCAGGTAAATAAAGATATGATAAAATCATAGTCGGTGCTCAGGGAAGATTGGCCAAAATTTTTGTCCAAGATGTAAGTTGGATGAAAAATGTTGGTCAAAAATAAGGATATCCCTTGATTTGAGCCAATAAAAGGCTATCTATGCATTGTTAACTATTTATAGTTGAGTGTAAAATTTTCACTATTCACAGGTGCATCTTAAGGTTGTAAATCTATAACTCAAGGAACTGGACAAGTGTTTTAGCCTTCAATGGTCGTATTTTTCCAAAAGCGATGCAGCGAGGTAGCACGGTCTTGGGGAGCCAGCGCGGTCATAGGGGGAACCTCTATGAGCAACTGCCGTGGTTTCCCCCACTCGCGCTTGGGATCAAGACAGTGAGATGCAGCCACTATTGACTGCCCCCGGCTCTTCATTTCTTGGTTAGATACAGAGAATTAGAAAGGCATAAATTCTGTTAAAATCCCCAATATTTGCGGAAAATTCCGATCCGCTCCTCTGGTGCTCTACCCCCCTCAGTCTAGATCGAGCAATAGTTACAGCCCTGCCGATCTTCGGAGGGTAATCGGGGAGCAACTATTCACACTGAACGGTTCACACTCAACAGTGAACCAAACTATACAGGTTGCATCTTCATTGTCTTGATGCAGTCGCTCATGGTTTGAATTTACCGTAAGATAGTGGAGCCTTATTAAAAAATATTTAACCCTTTTCTGCATAACCTGCTAACTATAAAGGCTCCACTATCTAAGGTTTTGTCTCCGGGGGAAACCCCCAAGACCGCGCTGCATCGCTGGTTCACACTCAACAGTGAACCAAACTATACACGTTACCTCTTCATTAACGTCTTATCAACACGAAAAACTAATGATTCGTTACCGACAAAAGAAAATTAGCATTTTGTTTGGCAGTCTCTTAATCGTTGGGGCATGGTGGTTACCTGTCCAAGCTCAACAAAGCACTAATGCACCCAATCAGCAAGCAGTTACAACTGCAGATCCAACTATTCCGATTGAGGAGCTAGAGCTAATGCTCAAGCCCTTGACTAAGGATGAGCTGGATGGTGAAGCTGAGGGGTGGATGTTCTTGCTTAAAACTAAAGTTAAAGAACTCAGCGATGCGGAAATTGCTGTCAAGCGCAAAAATCGAGAGCTTGAACAATCTAAGGAAGCTGTTGATGCCCTAGAAGATGCCAAAAAGGCTCTTGAGGAAGTAACAGACACTAAAGAAAAAATAGAGACTGAGCCATCACCATCAGGTTCTGTTGAAGCTTTAGACGCTGCACAAGAAGCACAGGAAGCTCTCGAAAAAGCTCAGGAGTCAGTAGAAGAAGCGGTAAAAGAAGAAGAAAAAACCCAGCAGGATAAAACCTTGCAAGGGGCGATTGATAAAGCAGTTGAAAGTACGGAAGAGGATAAAAATAAAGCCAAAACCTCAGACGAGGAAGTTGGTAAGGTTCAAGAGCAGATTGGGACAATTAGCAACAAAGTCGTTACGGATGAACAACAGCAGAAAAAGACTGAACAGGGACTGGAAAAAGCTCAAGAAAAGATAGAAGAAGCGGTAGAGGCCAAGACCGAAGTTAAAAAGCAAGTACTGGTCAACATCACCAAACTGCGGGATGAACGGGCTGGTTTGAGCGATCGCTTTGAGGTGGTACTTGAAGAGCTGGACACTAAAGGTGGTGATGTCGAGTTGTACAAAAAATACGTCAATGCCATCAGTGGGATTAAGGTAGACGTAACTGACACTCAAGGAACCTGGATTACCATTGTTGGCTGGCTCCAGTCTAAAGAAGGAGGTCTGCGCTGGGCGAATAACATTGGCAAATGTATAGGAATTATTGCTGGCTTTAGCATCCTCTCGGTGATCTTAAGTACACTCCTCGAGAAATCTTTGGGAATGTTCCCAAATATCTCAGTTATGCTGGGTCAGTTCTTGGTTACTATCACCCGCCAAGGATTATTTGTGGTGGGTATTATTTTAGGGATTACTGCCCTAGAGGTCAGTATTGGACCACTGATTGCTATGATTGGAGCTGCTGGTTTTGTGGTAGCGTTTGCGTTCCAAAGTACCCTCGGTAATTTTGCCAATGGGTTAATGATTTTGCTTTATAAACCTTTCGACGTTGGCGATATGATTGAAGTAGCTGGAGTAAGAGGTAATGTTCAGGATGTTAACTTAATTTGTACCACCATCAAGACTTATCAAAATAAAATTATTATTGTGCCCAACAATTCAGTCTGGGGTAACGTTATCGAGAATGAAACCAGTAGCCCCGTCCGCGCTATCTTTATCACGGTAAGGGTCAGCTACGCCAATAGTATTACTCAAGCGATCCAAGTTCTTAACGATATTGCCAACTCTCATCCTTTAGTATTGAAAGACCCAGGACCTTGGATCGACACCGGTGAATTGGCTGAATATGCTGTTAACATTTGGTTTATGGTCTATACTAAGAGAGAGGATTATTGGACTGCCTATTGTGACATCAGCCGAATTATAAAAGAAAGATTTGAACAAGAGGGAATTGTGATTCCACTGCCTCAGCATGAAATATACATAAGCGAAGCAATGGCTAAGGAAGAGGGCAGTATGGCACAAAGGTTCAAAGGAATGACGTTATCCTAGGGATCCCCTTAGGAAACTTGTACAACTGGCACAGAACTTACCGATAGTTTCCAGCAAAGCTTCTAGCATAACCAATAAAGTTATCACCGGAGAATTTCCAATGCTCAATACTCACTCTGGTAAACATCCCCTATTGGCTCTGCTACTGCTAGTTCCTGCTGGGAGTATCGGTGTAGCAATGGCACTATATATTGCTCCAGGATCATTAGGGCAGGCAGTATTCTCATGTTGCAAAGTCTGGTTACTCGCACTGCCTCTTGCTTGGTTTTTCTGGGTGGATCGTGGCAAGTTACGTATATCCTGGCCGAAGCGGCAGGAGTTGTTGACTGGAACTATTTTGGGACTGTTGATGTTTGGGATCATCCTTGGGGCTTATTGGCTTTTCGGTCAGCACTGGATTGATCAGACGGATCTTCGCACTAAAGCCCAAGAAGTCGGCATAACTAGTGCATACATTTACCTACTCGGGGCGATGTATTGGACTTTGATTAATGCCTTCCTGGAAGAGTATATCTGGCGTTGGTTTGTCTGGAGCAAGTGCCAGATTCTAATCCCGGGACTTGGGTCAGTATTGCTTTGTGCATTGCTGTTTACCCTCCATCATATTATTGCTTTAACGTTTTACACCCAGGATTGGCTGGTGGTCATCCTTGGGTCATTAGGGGTGTTCATGGCTGGAGCGGTATGGTCGTGGTGCTATCTAACCTACCGTTCCATCTGGTCTGGTTATCTTAGTCATGTTCTTGCTGATTTAGCGATCGCATTTGTCGGTTGGCAACTCCTATTCGGGTAACTAAGTTCTTGACTCAGGATAATTACCCTTAATAAAAATCTCCCCATCTCCCCATCTCCCCATCTCCCCATCTCCCCATCTCCCCATCTCCCCACCCTCCCATTAATTATCGCTATTCAACCGGACTTGATATTAGGTTTCATGTATCGCGTACCAGAGGTACAGGTTTCTTGAATTTCAACGGCATACAATCCTGGTAAACCTGCTTCTTCAAGTCGCTCAAAAACCCACTTGGCGATCGCTTCACTAGTAGGATTCTCCAAGCCAGTTGTCTCATTGAGGTAATAATGATCCAAAAAGTTATCTAACAGAGGCTTGACATAGGTCTTGATATCTCCATAGTCCATTATCATCCCCTGTTTGGAACCCTCCTCAATCAGTTGATTACCTTTGACATATACTCGCCCCACCCAGCTATGGCCATGTAACCGACTACATTTGCCGTCATGATGGGGAAGGCGATGAGCAGCTTCAAACCGAAACTCCTTGTAATTTAACCATTCTTCCATCATTTAGAATTAAGAATTAAGAATTTAGAATTTAGAATTTAGAATTTAGAATTTAGAATTTAGAATTTAGAATTTAGAATTTAGAATTTAGAATTATCTGACAATTCCTAGAAAAAACTCTATTGAGTTTAACCTAATTGTAAGAGGTAATCTAGACAAATATAACAGGTTACTGAATAAACTAGAGCCGATTAGTTTTGGTGTTTATGATAAATTAAGATTAGGGTTCAGGATTTATTGGGAAATCATAATCAAGTTTTAATATAGCCATAAACGGTTACCAAAATTGCTGATATCTATCGCTATTTTAAACATAGCATGAACTACGATAAAAGCCATGCATACCTACTCCCTACTCCCTACTCCCTACTCCCTACTCCCTACTCCCTACTCCCTGTGCTATACCATAAACGAAGGAACCAAGGGGAGTTGATATCACTGATGACTAAGATGCGAATAGAAACCGATAGTATGGGGGAAATCGAAGTTCCTGCTGATCGGTATTGGGGCGCTCAAACTCAGCGATCGCTAAAATATTTCTCGATTGGACAAGACTTTATCCCCCCGGAAGTCATAACAGCGATGGCTATTCTGAAAAAAGCGGCTGCTCTGACTAACTCTGAACTGGGTAAATTACCAGAGGATAAAGCTAAGTTAATCATTGAAGCAGCAACTGAGGTGATCGAAGGCCAGCTAGACGGTCACTTCCCTCTCCGTGTTTGGATGACTGGTAGTGGTACCCAGTGCAACATGAACGTGAACGAGGTGATTGCTAATCGTGGGATTGAACTAGCTGGGGGGGTGATGGGTAGCAAAAACCCAATTCATCCCAATGACCACGTCAATATGTCCCAATCTTCTAATGATACCTTTCCCACAGCTATGCACATCGCGTCAGCGGTAGCCTTTCATGAGCGACTGATGCCCAAGGTCAAGAAAATGCGGGATGCTCTAGAGGAGAAAGCGAAAGCATGGGATAATATAGCGAAAATTGGGCGCACTCACCTTCAAGATGCTGTACCGTTAACCTTGGGTCAAGAGTTTTCCGGTTACGTTGCCCAGCTAGATGCTAATTTAGCACGGATCGACTCTGTGCTTCCTGGCTTATACGAGTTGGCGATTGGTGGAACGGCGGTCGGGACTGGGTTAAATGCTGGCAAGGGGTTTGCAGAAAAGGCTGCTGAGCATATTGCTAAGTTGACTGGCTTGCCCTTTGTGTCTGCTCCTAACAAGTTTGCGGCTCTAGCAGCTCATGATGACATGGTTATGGCTAGCGGTGCCCTGAAAACCCTAGCGTGCTCGTTATTGAAGATTGCTAATGATATCCGTTTCCTAGGGTGTGGACCACGCTGCGGATTTGGGGAACTGAAGCTGCCATCCAATGAGCCAGGGTCTTCGATTATGCCAGGAAAAGTTAATCCGACCCAGTGCGAAGCGATGACTATGGCAGCTACTCAGGTGATGGGCTACGATAGTGCGATCGCATTTGCTGGTGCTCAGGGGCACTTTGAGTTGAATACCTTTAAGCCCATGATTGTGTTCAACTTGCTCCAATCTGTCCATCTACTTGCTGACAGCTGCAACAATTTCACAGACTTCCTGCTGAAGGGACTCGAACCGAATCGAGAGAAAATCCAGTATTTCCTGGAACAGTCCCTGATGCTAGTCACTGCTTTGAGTCCAATCATCGGTTACGACAAAGCTGCAGAAGTGGCGCACCATGCTTCTGAGAAGAACCTTACCCTCAAAGCAGCTTGCCTAGAATTAGGCTATGTTTCTGCTGTTGAGTTTGACCAGATTGTTGATCCCTATCGGATGGCCTATCCCCTTGATTAGTTTTTTAGGGAGTAGGGAGTAGGGAGTAGGGAGTAGGGGGAAGAGTGTGGGGAGAGGGGGGAGATTTGTAAATACTATATTGAGCAATTCCCAGCAACCTTTAACTATAAACTGAAAAGGATAATGTTAGCAATTTTAAAATGTTTGATTTTAATATCCTATGTGATTTCTCCCGTAACCATTGTGTAGCCATCTGTGCCATTTTAGTTCCTGCTAACTTGCTCCTGACCTTACAAACTATCATCTTTACTGTGATTGGTTATCCCCAAGTTCAGGTGCGGAAAGCTGCTTTAGTTGCGTGCATCCCAGCTTTGGCCATGCTATTCCATGTTTATAGTTGGTTGATGATTGGAGTAGTGATGGCTCCGACCTACATTCTGTTTACTTTAGCAGCTGTCTGCTTAAGTATTAATTTTTGGGCAATAAACTATTATAGTAGATTAGTTTATTTTAGGGAATAGGGAATCGGGAATAGGGAATCGGGAATAGGGAATCGGGAATGGGGAATCGGGAATGGGGAATCGGGAATGGGGAATCGGGAACAGAGGAACCCACCCCTAACCCCTCCCAGGAGGGGAACAGAGGCAAGAGGCAAGAGGCAAAAAGTCGGTAGTGGTAAACAATTCGTGATTTTAGCTCCCGAAACCTTGACCAGACCTGGGCTAAACCACTACCCGACTCCCGACTCCCGACTCCCGACTCCCTACTCCCCATCTGCTTCATCTTTACCGTTGATTTGTTGGTTACGGTTCGAGCCATTCCATCGTATGGATTCGGTTAAGTCATCATCGATGTGGAAAATAGCTTGTACTGGTCCGTAGCGTTCTTGAATTCCCCCCTGAATCCGTTCAGCAATCAGGGAAATGACTCCTGAGAACTCTGGATGCACTACCAAATGCATTTCAACATACATGAAGCGTCCTACAACACCCCGGCACTGAATTTGATCACAGCGAGTGACACCTCCAACTTGATGGGCTATGTTAGCGATCGCTTCTGGATCAATGGGAGTTTGTTTGACTAGCAGGGGCAATTGCCAGTTGATAACTTGCCAACAATTTGCCCCGGCAAAAAGCACCAGCACACTACTCAACAGTGGATCCAGCCATAGGAAACCTCGGGAAACCCCCCAAAGCCCACCGAGTACTAGTATAGTTAAGCCCACATCCTGAAGCATTTGAGCGGCCTGAAAGCGTAGGGTAGGACTCCTGACCACTTTAGCTTGGTAAATCATCAGGCAAGACCAACCAAGGCTCATGGCTAATACTGCTCCCAACAATTGTATTAAGGGTAAACTGAGCCGGACAGGAATAGTTAAGGTTCCTCCCTGAATCAGAGTTAGTAACTGCTGAGAGGAGAGTAAGCACAAATTTCCCCCAGCAAAGCCGAAAAAGGCAATTAGCACAAAGGTAATCACCGTTTCCCGTTTACCATGACCATAGACTGACAGATCTGGCGAATTGTCATAGGTAGTGATCATCAGCAAATTGATAAGGGTATTAAAGCAAATTAATAGGGTGAACAGGGATTCCCCCATCAGACTGAGCGATTGGGTAGCCCAAGCTGCTGACACCTTGACTGATAAAACAAACAAGCTGAGCCAGAGGGTAATGAATAATACCAGACGACTAGTCTGATCGCGGTTTGGTCCTTCGGTCATGGCCTGAAGGTAACAGATGTGGATTACCTTCACATTATCTTTGATTACCCTATTATTGATTGAGGCATCAGGCAATTATGCCATTTTATGGCAGTTCTTAATGGTTTTGGGGAGTTGGGAGTCGGGAGTCGGGAGTGTGGGAGGTGTGGGGAGTGTGGGGCGGGGGCGCAGGGAGTGTGGGGCGGGGGCGCGGGGGGAGAAGAAAGAAGAGCAGAGAAGAGCAGAGAAAAGGAGAGAAGAGTAGCAGGGAAGAGGGGAAAAAATCCTGTGTACCTCATTACTATGAACACTGCTATTATTAATGAGCAAGTTTTAACCTTACAAACTTGCTAACTTGCCAACTTAATAACCTTTAACTTGATAACTTAATAATCTTCAACTTGCTAACTTGATAACTTGCTAACCTTCAACTTGATAACTTGCTAACCTTCAACTTGATAACTTGCTAACCTTCAACTTGCTAACTTGCTAACCTTCAACTTGCTAACTTGCTAACTTGATAACTTGCTAACTTGCCAACCTTGGCCAAAAGGCCACGCTACGCGAACAACTTGCTAACCTACCAACCCTTCCTTATATCCCATGACTTTTCCCAATCACCCAATGACGGCGGAAAAAACGGGAAAGAGCAGACTCTTTTAACGATAAATAAATGGGACGCCCGTGGGGACAAGTGCGAGGGTTTCTAGTCTTTTTCCACTGATCTAATAACTGCTGCATTTGTGATAAACTTAGAGGGATACCATTGCGAATTGCACTGCGGCAGGCAGTTGCTACTTGAGCGGTTTGTAAGTCTCCTCCTAAACTCAGCTCTAATAGGGCTTTGGCACAATCGTCTCGCTCGCGCAACAGTTCTGGTGCATTCCGTACTGCCCACAGCTCTTCTCCAAAGGGGTCAACTTCTAAACCAATCCGCTGTAGTTGTTCCACCTGCTTAGGGGATAACTGCTGGAGAATGATGGGAGGTTCTAAGGGGACTAACTGCCAGCGATCGCATAATTCTTCATACAACACCCGTTCATGGGCAATGTGCTGTTCAATTAACCAAATACCGGTGGGATGCTCTGCTACGATATACATATTATGAACTTGAGCTATGGCTCGCAGTTGAATTAGCCCAATATCATCAGTTTTGCTATCAATTTTGCTATCAGTTTTGTCAGTAATTTCTTGAGTGGCTGGTATCACTTCAATTGAACGACTAGTGGTGTAACCTCCTCTAGCTTCCGATGTTTTGAGTAACTGTTTTACCCTGTTCGAGTGAATCGCTTCTGGGAGAGTGGCTGGGGTGATCCGCAAAGCTTGCTCGATAGCTTCAGCAACTTGCTCTTGCCAGTAGGATACCGAGTGTAAGTAAATTTCGGTCTTGGCTGGATGACGATTCCAGTCGATTTGACTCGGACAAATCCGCAGGTGCAGGAAACAAATGGGATAGCGGTCGCGAGGCAAGGTTCGAGCTAATGCTGTGATCATGGTTTGTTCCAATTCATGCGATCGCACAATCCGTCCATTAGTCGCTACCTTTACCCAGTCTGGACGTCTGCGATGGCATCGATCCGGTAATCCTAACACTAGCTCCATCAAACCATTTCCGAGATTTCCCTTAGTGCTTTTATCCTGTTCTTGTTCTGTTCCCGAATCCGGTATCGGCACCTCTACCGTTAGCGGCTGCAAATCACTTTCCTTTAAGTGCTTGATAATTTGAGGCAGAATCTGTTGGGCAGTATGACCAGGACAAAGATTAAACCATGGACGTCCATTTTGCTCCACTTGCCAGCTCACCCTAGGATGACACAGAGCATGTTGATGAATAATGGTTTGGACAGCACGCAACTGTTGTGCCATCGCCGGTAAACCCTGACGACGCACGGGCAACTTACCAAATAAATTAGACACTATCACAATCGTACCGGGTGCGATCGCAGCAGTTTCAATCTGACGCAGTTCACCTTGGGAATTATAGAGCACTCGCCACCCCTGACTATTTCCTGAGCATCGGCTCAAAATTTCTAACTCTGCCACAGCCGCCAAACTATGCAACGCTTCCCCACGAAATCCCAAACTAGTAATCTTCCACAGATCATCACTACTAGAGATTTTGCTAGTACTGTGAGCAGAAGCCGCTTTTTGCAAATTCTTCACCTCCATCCCTGTGCCATTATCTGCCACTCGTACCCGCCATTGCTCAGTCCACAGGGAAACGGTAATCCGACTTGCCCCAGCATCAAGGGAATTTTCGATTAGTTCTCGCACCACTGCGGCTATTGAATCAATCACTTCCCCAGCAGCAATTAGATGAACTACGTTTTTAGGTAGGGTTTGAATAATCATTTAAGGGAATTGGGAATTGGGAGTAGGGAATCGGGAATCGGGAATCGGGAGTAGGGAATCGGGAGTAGGGAATCGGGAATCGGGAATCGGGAATCGGTAAAAAATTGTACCTCATAAGTAGGATAAACGCTATATAGTTAATTTTTAATTAATTTTGTATAAAAGACAAACGACAACAAACAATTTTACTATAAATAATGTTATTAAACGGATTTACCTTAGTTCGATAGAACCAACGTGATCCAGGAATTAAGAATTTGGAGGATCGCGTCATTCCAAATTAATTATAAATTATTTACCCAATAATTAGTAATTCATTAGCGTTTGCTCAGCCATACAATTTTAGATTATATCTCAACAATATTGAGGAGTATAATAATTAAGTAATTATGGTTAGTTATCTTAACAATAAAACTGCCAGTTTATGACCTATAATTTAGATTTACTGCTATAGGATGTTGTGTATATAATCAAAAGTATTGCTGATCTAGCATAACCCTAAAAAAATATCCGAATGAGTCTGATAATTTCTAGATGAGCTACAGTCAATTTTCTGCCCTCTACTCCCGATTCCCGATTCCCAATTCCCGATTCCCGATTCCCGATTCCCGATTCCCGATTCCCGATTCCCGATTCCCGATTCCCGATTCCCGATTCCCGATTCCCGATTCCCGATTCCCGATTCCCGATT